>JAFQBZ010000175.1 GCA_017399515.1 Clostridia bacterium
CATAAAACATCTCCTTAAATTAATTTAACAAATTTATTATACTATCATTTATATTTTTTATCAAGAGTTTTTATCATCTTGAATTAGTTTTTATTATTATATGATTTTTGTTTATTTTTGTTTTTAGGCTTAAAGTGAAAACCTTTTTTATGCCCACCACTTGGCTTGTTTTCTTTTGAACCAAGTTCCATAACTTCAACTTCGTTATTGTCTTTTATTTCAGCCTTTTTATCAAATGCCTTATCTTTTTTCTTGAAGTCTTTATGCTTTTCGTGGGCATTCTTGTTTTGCTTGTTTTCTTGAGGTTTTTCAGTTTTTTCTTGAACTTCTTTAACCTCTTCAACAGGTTTTTCTTCTTTTTTCTTTTCTGGCTTTTTTGCTGGGTGTCCTTCAAATTCAACTTCTTCAAGAGCAAAGTCTTCAACCACAAAAGTGTCACCTTCGGCTTGACGCTTCACTGAAACTCTTTCACGAAGAATATCGTTATAAACAACTATGCCCTTGCCTTTTTCAGTTTTAACTTCACTGTTAACCTTTGGCATTCTTGCTAAAATTTCTTCATAAACTTCACTTTCATAACCAAGACAACACATAAGTCTGCCACAAATTCCGTTAATTTTTGTTGGAGAAAGTGATAAACCTTGAACCTTTGCCATTTTTACTGTCACATGCTCAAAGTCATTCAAAAATCTTGCACAGCAACATGGCTGACCACATGGTCCAACACCGCCACACACTTTAACTTCATCTCTTTGACCAATTTGTTTAAGTTCAATTCTGGTTTTAAGCATTGAAGCCAAATCTTTTAAAAATTGTCTAAAATCAACTCTTTCTTCACTTGAGAAAGTGATAACAATTTTTGAATTGTCTAAACTATATTCAGCACCCACAAACTTCATCATAAGCCCAAGTTCAAGTGATTTTTTCTTGATTGAAGGAATGTTTGCTTTTGCCTTTTTTCTAAGTTCATCAAATTTTTTCACATCAGCATCTGTTGCAACGCGAACAATTTTTTTGATTTCTTCTGCCTTAGATTCATCAACTTTTGGGTCAACTCTAACAACAGTTGCAAGTGTTTGAAATTCTTCAAAATTAACAACAACTTTGCTGTCAAGTTCAAGTTCAGTGTTGGTGCTGAAATAATATATATTTTTG
The DNA here is from genome assembly GCA_017399515.1 of Clostridia bacterium. Lineage (GTDB taxonomy): Bacteria > Bacillota > Clostridia > Christensenellales > UBA1242 > RGIG1681. The sequence continues at coordinate 1,156 of JAFQBZ010000175.1, forward strand.
TCGTCAACTCGTCTTACACCGACAATCTTCTGCATTTTACTTTAACCTCCGCATACTTAAATAAAAAGTCATCAACAACCGCCGTTGTGTTAACATTAAATGCCAACTTTTTCTTTTCTTCAAGGCAAGCAGTTATAAGCCCCTGCACACCAGAAAGATTAAGACCAGCCGAAATAACTTTTAATTTTGCAAGCACATTCTTGCAAACCACAAGTTCTTCTTTCTTTGATAAAATCATCATAATATCACGAAGAAGAAGCATTGAAATATTTATAAATTCTTCTTTATCAACAGTTTTTGCTGAAAAAAGATTTGAAAACTTTAAAACATCACGACTTCCATTAATTTCAAACAAGCAAGACACAATGCTGTTAAAAAATTCAATAAACCCATCATCAGTTGCAAGTTTTTCAGCAAAACTTGCGTTTCCGTTTGAACAACTTGAAAGAATGTCTGCTTTTTGTTTTTCAACACCCTTTTCCTCGAGCATTGAAGAAATGTCTTCAGCAGTAAGTTCATCTAACTCAACTTTTTTCACTCTTGATAAAATGGTTGGAAGTGTTTTTGTGATTGAAGTTGCACAAATCAAATAAAATGTGTTTTTTGGTGGCTCTTCAATCGATTTTAAAATTTTGTTTTGTGAGGCTTCGTTCATTTTTTGAGCATTCAAAAGCACAAAAATCTTCTTATCGGTCTCAAATGGACTAACACTCGAACTTTCAACAATGTCAGCCACTGCAGAAACATCAATTTGCTTGTCTTCACCATAAAAAATAACATCAGGGTGAATTCTTTTATCGATTCTTGAATTGTTCTTTTCAACAAATTCAGTTTCATTCAAATTGATGAATTTTTTGGCAACAATGCAAGCAAAACTCTTTAAATAATTTTCATCAGCATTCACAAATAAATAAACATGAGAAAGTCTTGACCTTGAAATATCAAGATCAATGGTTTTGAACGCCTTTGAATTTTGAATAACCTTTGAATAATCTAGCATAGTCCCTCTTATTATAGAGTAATAAAAATATGGTTTAAAGTCAAGAAATATATAAAAATCAAAAACTTTTTGTGCATAAAAAAACATAGCAAAATTGCTATGTTTTGTTTTTAAGAAATCTTTAAAATTTTCATTTTGATAACGCCACCAGGTGTTGTGATTTCTGCAGTGTCACCAACTCTTTTGCCCATCAAACCACTGCCAATTGGAGATTCGTTTGAAACCAAATTTCTGTTTGGGTCACTTTCAATAACACCAACAATGGTGTAAGTGTCTTCTTCGCCAAAATCTTCATCAAAAACAGTAACAACATTTCCAACACCAACGGTATCCATTGTTACATCAGTGCTTTCAATGATTTTTGCCTTTCTTAAAGTTTCTTCAATTGAAGCAATTTCTGTTTCTAAAATTGATTGTTCTTTCTTTGCTGCATCATATTCAGCGTTTTCAGAAAGGTCACCAAAATCACGAGCCACTTTAAGTTTTTCTAAAACTTCTGGTCTTTTTTCATTCTTTAAATATCTTAATCTTTCTTCTTTTTCAGCCTTTCCTGCTGCTGTGATAAATAATTCTGCCATTATTTCTCTCCTTATAGCAAATAAATTTGCTCCAAAAATTGAGTGTATTATATTATAAAATATATTTATTGTCAATCTAAATTTAAAAATGTTTTGCTTGATTATTTTTTTGCGTTTTGATATCATATTTTTTAGAGGTAATTATGATTAGAATTTGGGCAAGAACCGTTGTTGACGGCAAAATCACAAGGTCTTATATTTATGAGAGCATTGACAATTTTGTGGAAGATAAATTCCACTTTCACATTGAAAAAATGTGTCATGAACTCGACATTCCAACCCCTGCAATATTAAAAAGCCACATAACAAATTATGTGGACTTTAATAATAGTGTATTTTTGCCAAGAGATTTTGTTGAGTCTATTGACTTCGACAAATTTATCATTGAAAATGCAACCATTTCAAAATAATTAAAATGCTTTAACTTCGGCGTGTCTAAATGCAATCACAAGATTTTCTAAGGCTAAAATTTTATCAAAAGATTTGCTGACATTTGTTTTTGCTCTTTCATTGACATCGTCATCAAAAGAGTCTAAAACTTCGTCAATAACTGAAGCATCGTCAATCAAAACAACAACATCTTCGCCTTTAAAAATAAGTTTTTCACACTCACCCATAAATCTCATAAAGTTTTTATAGGTAACAGAAGAATTGTCTTCTAGATTATATTCAACACACTCAGTGCACCAGCCGGTGCACTTTTTATTTGCAAAAACAATAAGTTTTAAATCACGAGTTTCACACTCTTTTTGAATTTCTTCAACAATCTTTTCTTTTTCTTCGGTTGATTCAATATCAAAAACCTTTTGCTTTCCGGCTTCAATAACCTTTCCACTGATAGCAAAATCTTTAAATTTATTGTTTCTTCGATTTCCGTTTATTGTAATAATTTTAAATAAGTCGCCTTCAACTCTTGCTTCAATCACATCATAATCATCAAGATTTAAACTTTCAACAAGCGATTTTTCAATTTCAATATCGTCTTTTGATGACACAAATGCGTGTTTTTTAAGCAAACACTTTCCGTCTTCTTCAACATAAACCAATGTTTTGATGTTATCAGCAATTTGCTTCTCTTTTGGCATTGCCACTTTCAAATCAGCAAGTGCTGAAAAATCATCAAGAGTAAACTTTAAAAGTTCATCGGTAAGGTCTGCATTCTTCTTGATTTTATTTAAGCATTTATCCATTTCAAATTCACGAACATTTGGTCTGCCATAATTGCTTCTTTGAGGTGCAGCCTCTCCATAAACAATTTTTAAAATATATTCAACCAAGTCTTGCTTTTTCAAGGTTGTTGGAGATGGAACCCCAAACTTTCTGCCCATATCACGAAGTTCACGAATATTGAGCAAATATAATGATTTTTCATTATAAAGTGTTGTGTCTATATTGTTTTTTGATGTTTCTTTCATAGAAATCACTCCTTTTCTATGAAAATTTTAACACATTTGAACGCTTTTGTAAATTGTTTAAATGATATTTATTGGTGAATATACATATATTTTTTCACCGGCTTCAAAAACGCCATCAATTTGGTTTTGCTCTTCAATAACTTCAGGTCTAACACCAAGCACTTTTGCTACATCAAAAAGTGTTTCACCTGCTCTTGTGATATAAACCTTTATTCCGTCATTAGATTCAATTTTCGCGTCTTTGATTTCATAAGACTTCACATATTTTTCACTGATAAGTGTTGAATTTTTCACTTCTGCAGTCACTTTAAATGCAACTTCAAGTTCTTTGCCTGCTTTAACTTTAAATGAAGAAATTTCCGCAACAAGTCTAACATCATCAACAAATTCTTCTTGCAATTTATCAAATTCGAATTTGGCTTTATGCAAAACTTCTAATCTTTTAACATTCTCACCTGATTTATAAAGTGCAAATGCTGAAATTTCAAAGTCAATAATAGACTTGTCTGTCATTGAAACAATTTCATTTAATTTGGTTTTTGCATCAAAAACACCCACAATATCATCAAAATTTTCAATGTTTGAAACATCTGTTTGACTGATAAACATATCACTTGCAGCATTTTCAGTGCTAAAGTTTTTAAACTCTAAAAATTCAAAGGTATTTTGAATTTCACTGTCAAGTGCAAACATATCGGTTGCAATCTCATATTCATAATCTTCAAAAACATAGCCTTTCGCATAAGTGTCAATCACATAAACAATGTTGGTTTTATTTTCTCTCTCTTCAGGTGTAACGGTTACACTATTCACATTTAAAAGCACATCAACAAACATATTTGGAACAACGCCCTGTGCTTCAATTTCTTGCTTAAACTCAAAGTCTTTGGTCATTTCTAAAACTTCACCATCGTCGTAAATTGACTCAACCAAAAGTTTGCCTGAAACAATAATTTTATCAACACCTGCTGACGCTTCATAGTTTAAAATTTTCGCTTTGCTCTCTAAAATTTTTAAGTTTAAAATATTGCTTTCTTGCTCTTCAGCAACCACAAAATTATCACCAGCAGCAGTCACAAATTTCTTTGAATTAAATGTTTTTTTGTTTAAAACAAAAGCAGTGTTTTCACCAACAAAATCCGCAATTTCATAACTGTAAATGCCGAAAATATGGGTATTATGTGTGACAGAACACAATATTTCTGTTCCTGAAAAAGTATCAACTTTAATAGCAACTTCATCAACTGCACTTCTTTCTTGAAGCGAAGTTAACACTTGTTGTTTTTCAATGAAATCCATCACTGTTTCTGCTGACATAATTTGATTTTCTTGAGTTAAATAAATCACATTTGCAAAAAGTTTTCCACTTAAAGTAATCACATTATTCGCCTGTTCAACCTGACCAATCACTGCCCTTGCTGAAACATTTAAAACTGATTTAATTTCATTTGTTGTTAAAATTTTAACTGATGAAACAAATTTGTCTAATGTGATTTTTTTCTTTGCTTGAACAATTAAATTTTCCATAACTTCCCCCGTTAGAAATAGTCTATTGTTTAAAACTTCATATTAGAACTTTTTTGAATAAAAATTTAAAGATTGATAATAATTCATTTAGGAGAGATTTTATGAGAAAAGTGAACTATAGCGTATCTAACATTATTGAAGAAATTGGAAGACTCAAAGGAGAAAACATTTCCATGCAAATCAACAAAGGTCGAAAAAAGATTGAAAAATATCAAGGTATAATTGAAAATGTTTACCCTAGCATTTTCACTGTTAACATTGGTGAAGGAAAAAGCCCACTTTCATACTCTTACACCGAGGTTCTTTGCGGAGATGTTGTGATTAATGGTTTGAAGATAAATTAAACTAAAAACGCCAAAATTTGGCACAAAAAAAACCACTTGAAATTATTTTCAAGTGGTTTTTATTTATTTCTTTTTGCCAAGCATATCATCTTCGTCAAAATCGTAATCATCTTCGTCTTCTTCATCTTCTTCGTCGTCATCTGCAACATCAACAACTTCGAAATCATCTTTCATTGTTTCAACAATTTCGTCATCAATATCACTTTCATCGTCTAACGCAAAGTCTAATGAAGAATCGTCATCTAAGAGTGATGTTTCTTTAAATGGGTCGATTTCTTCGCCATTTTCATCAACTTCACTGAACCCTGAGTTATATTCATCATCATCTTCTTCATCGCTATCGATATCAGACACAGGTGAAGAAACACCATCGTCTTCCCAATCTTTACCATTTTCGCCATTGCGTTTCTTTTTGCATTCATCGCAAACAGATTGGTCTTCTCTAATATAATTTTGACCGCAAACAGGACACAATTCCATATCATCAAAATCTAATAAATCTTCATCATAATCACTTTCGTTATGATGTTTCATTTCATTTTTGCAAACATTGCAATAATCTTCGCCTTCTAAAATATAGTTAAGTTCACATCTAGGACATTTTATATATTTCTTTGCCATAAACTCTCCTTGCTTTAGTGTTGCCCATATAGTATAACAAAATTTTGCATTTGTAAACTACTTTAGCAATTTTTTTTATTTTTATATTTTATTACCAAAACAAGAAAATATACACTATTTTTTGTAATTATAAAAATTAAATATTTTATGCAAATTTTTGCAAAAGAAAAAAGCACTTTCGTGCTTTTTTTTATATTCTATTTCTTGTTTGTTTCGATGAAATTAACAATATCATCAACAGTCTTGATTTGTGGAATTGCTTCATCAGGAATAGAAATTCCAAATTCGTCTTCAAGTGACATTAAAATTTCAACCAAATCAAGTGAATCAGCACCAAGTTCTTCAGCGATGTTTGTGTTGCCTTTAACTTTTTCAGCAGGAACTGAAAGTTGGTTAGCAATAATTTCTGTAACTTTTGCTGTCATTTCTTTATTTTCCATAGTGTATCCTCCAAAAAACTAATTTTATATTATCATATTTAATTTCATTTTGCAACAAATTAAACAAACTAATAAGTTGAAAAACTTGAAGCCTCAATTTGAATCGTCACCTCACCTTTAAATTCTCTGTTAACGGTGAATGTGATTGTTGAGTATGGCTTAACAATAAATTTAATATCATCAAACGAATACATATTAAACATTGTTATTTCTTGAGTATTTCCAAAAATATCAGTAAATTTAACGGAAATAAGTTCATCATTGTTATACAAATTTCCCTCAGCAATAGAACCAGCCGAAACTGAATCAACTTGAACTTTATAATCTCTTATATATTTATTATCTTTAAATTCATATTTTTCAAAAGCAAAATCTGCATTATGTTCTAACTGAATACCCAAGTTCACACAAGTTGGAGAACCTTGATTTTTCATAATGTTATCTGCTATTGAAATTGTGAGCCTGCTAGGAATTGCATAGGCTGTTCCAGCAACAGGCATATTTGAACTTCCTGATTGAGCATAAATAAGTTTTGCATTAACAAGCCCAACAAACTTACCTTCGTTATTAAACAAGCCACCACCAGAGTTTCCGCTGTTGATTGCCGCATCAAATTGAATTTCACGAGAAGGATAATTGTTTCCTTCAACATTAATAAGTGTGTTGATTCTTGAAATGATACCCTTTGTCACACTTGGACCATTAGAAAGTGGGTTTCCAACGGCAAACACATCTTCACCTGTTGTTAAAAATGTGCTGTCAAAAATTTGTATTGGTGTGCTGATTTCAGCGTTGTCAGCATCGGTTTTTAAAACTGCAATATCATAATAAGCAGAATAACCAACAAGTGTTGCCCTTTCAATTTGTTCGCTTGGAAGCAACACATAATATCTATCATAACCATCAACAACATGGTGACAAGTTATATAGTAAATTTCGTCTTTATCTTCATCTATTTTATAGATAACACCCGAGCCTCTGCTTGAAGTGTTTTTATAGAATGAATTTTTATCATAACAGGTTCCACC
>JAFQBZ010000176.1 GCA_017399515.1 Clostridia bacterium
CGTTCTTTTCAGGAAAAGTCTGTATGGGCAAGGATTTCAGTGATTGCTGCAGGTCCGATTTTTAACTTTATTCTTGCATTTGTTTTTTCCATTATTATGATTGGATGTATGGGATATGACACACCGGTTGTAGGTGAAGTGTTGGAAGGATATCCGATGGAAGCAGCAGGAATACAGCCGGGGGATAAGATTCTGAAAATGAATAATGAAAATATTAAGGTAAAACAAAAATCTGCTTCAAAAACAAAAACTAAAAATGTGCATACCGGTCATAGAGAGCGTCTTAAAAATCAATATTTCCAAAACGGAATCGACACCATGACAGACATTCAACAACTTGAACTTTTGCTCTTTTATGCAATTCCACAAAAAGACACCAACCCTATCGCTCATAAACTTTTGGAAAAGTTTGGAAACATTAAAAATGTTTTAAACGCAAGCGTTCGTGACCTTTGCACTGTTGAAGGCATTAAAGAAAGTTCTGCAACATTTTTAAAACTTGTTTCTCAAATGACAAATGTGTGCAGCAAACCACAAGAGCGTGAACTCATTGACAGCACAATGCTTGCAAAAGAATACTGCGAAAAACTTTATGTTGGTGTTAACCTTGAACAATTTCATGTTGTGTGCCTTTCAAAAGACAATAAAGTGATTGGAACAAAAATGATTAAATCAGGCACAACTGACGAAATTAAAGTTGAAATTCGCGACATAACAGCATTCGCCATTTCAATCAATTGCAACCGAATTGTAGTTTCACACAATCATCCTGAAGGAAGCGGTGAGATGTCTGATGAAGATTTCAAGTTCACCTATTCACTTGTCTGCAGTTGTATGCTTAATGACATTGAAATTTTAGACCATGTTATTGTTGGAACTGATAAATGTTATTCATTTGCAGAGCATGGTTTGATTGAAAAATTAAAGAATAAAGCATTCAAAAAAGTCTTGATTCCAAAAGAAACACAAATTTTGCTTTCAAACATAAGCAAAAAATATATCATCAGTGAAACATTTGAAACCAACATTTCAACTGACAATCTTTAAAAATAAAAAGTGCTAACAAGTTTAGCATTTTTTTATTGTCTGTTTAATATATTTTATTATAAATTCAAGGAGATTCACTTTGGCATTTTATAATAAAGATTTAAACGAAATTTATAAAGAACTAAACTCAAGCCCAACCGGACTCACCACAAGTTCAGCAAACGAAAACCTTGCAAAGTTTGGAAAGAATGAACTTGAAAAACCAAAAAAACAAGGCTTTTTAAAAAAGTTCTTTCTTCAGTTCAAAAACATAATGATTATCATTTTGCTTTGCTCTGCAATCATTTCTGGAATCACTGCCATAATGGAAAAATCTCCAGAAAATATCTTTGAAGGTCTTTTAATTTTAATCATTGTAATCATCAATGCAATTGTCGGTGTAATTCAAGAACAGAAAGCCGAAAATGCTCTTGAAACACTCATTGCTTCAACAAAGCCTTTTTCAAAAGTGTTTAGAAACGGAACTCTCACAAAAATTGCAACCACTGAAATTGTTGTTGGCGACATCATTAAACTTAAAACCGGCGACAACATTCCGGCTGACATCAGGTTAATTAGTTCTTATGGGTTGGAAGTTGACGAAAGTTCACTCACCGGTGAAAGCCATTCTGTTTCAAAAAACTCGAACCCAATTTTAAAACAAAACTTAACACTTTCAAGCCAAACCAACATTTGCTTTTCAGGCACAAGTGTAACTTCAGGCCACGCAACCGGAATAGTTTTTGCAACCGGTAAAAATACTGAAATTGGCAAAATTGCAAAATCTCTTCACTCAACCATAAAAGAAAAAACGCCCCTTGAAAAAAACATTGATAAAATTGGCAAAATCTTAACATTTGCAATATTGGCAGTTGTGCTTGTTGTGTTTTTTGTTCAAGTCATCTTCAACAAAAACATAACTCTTATGGACGCCCTTTTAACCGCCGTTGCCCTTGCAGTTGCTGCCATTCCTGAAAGCCTGCCAGCAGTCATCACCATAATAATGGCTCTTGGGGTTCAACGACTCGCACGAAAAAATGCAATCGTCAAAAAACTTTCAGCAGTTGAAACACTTGGCTGCTGCAATATTATTTGCTCAGACAAAACAGGAACTCTAACAAAAAATCAAATGACAGTCAGTCATATTTTTGAAAACAATAAATTGCTTCCAGCAAATGCATTTAAAACCACAAACTCGAAAATTGTTGAAATTGCAAGTCTTTGCAACAATGCAATAATTGACAATAACAAAATAACTGCTGACGCAACTGAAACCGCCATTGTTAAGTTTTTGCTTGAGCAAAGTGTCGATATTTCAAAAGAAAAACAATCAAGACGAAAAATTCGTGAGCATGAATTCAATTCAACCACAAAGTCAATGACAACCATTTATAAAACAGAAAACAGTTCCCTTGAATTTGTTTACACAAAAGGTGCCATTGATTATGTTTTAAAAAACTGCACACACATTTTAATAAATGGCAAAATTGAACCACTTGCAGAAAAACATAAAACCATTGTTTTACAAGCAAATGAATCTGTTTGCAAAAATGGTGAAAGGGTCATTTCTTTTGCTTATAAACAAAAAACTAATCAAACTGAAACTGACACTGAAAATTTAATTTTCGCAGGCTTTGTTGGGCTTATTGACCCACCACGAAAAGAGGCAATTGCTGCCATAAAACAATGTAAAAAAGCAGGGCTTAAAACCGTTATGATAACCGGTGACCACGAAACAACTGCCCTTGCAATTGCAAAAACTTTGGGCATTGCAACCACAAAAGCCGAAGTCATTACTGGTGCAGAACTTTCACATTTAACAACCAGCGAACTTGCAAAAATCATAAATACATACACAGTTTTTGCAAGGGTCACCCCTGAACATAAACTTATGATTGTTAATGCTTTTAAGCAAAACGGAAACATTGTTGCAATGACCGGTGATGGCATTAACGACGCACCTAGCATTATGTCTGCAAACATTGGCGCGTGCATGGGAATCACCGGCACTGATGTCACCAAAGAAGCCGCCGACATAATTTTGCTTGACGACAATTTTTCAACACTTGTGACATCTGTGAAAGAAGGCAGAACCATTTATCAAAACATTTCAAAAACCATTCTGTTTTTGCTTTCAACCAACCTTGTTGAAGTGCTGGGAATTTTCATAACATCACTCGTTATGCCAAACGCAATCTTTCTGCTTCCTGTTCAAATTTTATTCATTAATCTTGTGACTGACAGCCTTCCAGCATTTGCTCTTGGAATCGAACCTGCCGAATCAAACATTATGAATCAGCCACCAAGAAACCCAAACAAAACACTGCTTTCTGGAAGCGTTGGTTCATCTATAATTTATCAAGGCTTTGTTCAAACATTAATCGTGCTTGTTATGTTTGTGCTTGCCAATCATTATTATGGTGCAAATGTTGCTTCAACAATGTCATTCTTAACCATTTGCTTAATGCAAATCATTCACTCTGTTAACTGCAAAACTGAAAAAAGCATTTTCAAAATCAACATCTTAAAAAACAAAACTTTTAACTTAAGTTTTTTGATTTTGCTTGCGCTCATTTTGTCGGTTTACTTCATTCCCTTCCTTGCTTCAATTTTTGGACTTGTTCAAATTTCACTTACTTGCTGGCTCATTGTAATTTTAACCAGCCTTTCAATCATTCCGCTTGTTGAACTTGGAAAACTTTTCATAAAATAAAACAACAAAAAAAAACAGTTTTGAAATTCAAAACTGTTTTTCTTTATCATTAAAATTAAACTAACGGATTCACAAAAACACCACTTTGTTTTTTCTGTGAACCAATTTCACCGGCAAACTTAAATTCGCCAAGTGTTTCAATTCCACTAACAATAACATTTCCAAGTTCGTTAGTGAATTTATCAATATTCATATTTTCATCATCAGGGAAAATGAAATCTATTAAAAGGTTAATCAAAATTTCACTTTGTTTTTCAGACCTTCCATTGATTGCAATCGTTCCTGATGCATCAACAATCGCACTTTCTTCTGCTTGCTTGTCTAAATCAATATCATAAGCAACTTCAAAGTAAAGAGTTTCAGGAATAATCATATTAAGCAAAAAGAGCGGTGTGTCCATTTGCTCTGCAATCTGCTCACAAATATCAGTTGTGTTAATTTTCATAATAGACGACACATGCGCCTTTGTGTAAAACTCACCGTCAAAAGAATCTTTATCAGGTGTGATGATGATTTCAAGCACGGAAATATTAATGATGTTTAAATAGTTCAAATTAGGAAGTGCATCAACCAAAATTCCGTCACCTAAAAACTTATTGCAGATTGAAGCAAGTTCACGGTCTGTCATAACAACCGAAATATTTCCCTTAAACTGAGAGAATTCTGTTTCTTGCATTGAACCATCATTGTTCATTTTATAACCAGAATTTTGAAGTTTTGAAACCGCATTTGAAAAATCTGTTTGAGTGAAACCATTTGTCACAATCTTTGATTCATTAGGACTTTTGTAAAGCGAAGCCACAACACCAACAAGGTCAGGAATGCCATAAATTCCATACTTACCGAAATATTTAGGAACAATTTTTTTATCAAGAAAAAGATAGCCACCGGTAAAAATGGCTAAAATAAGAACAAGCGATATGCAAATTTTAAATACAAAACCTGTTTTTTTCTTTTTCATTAAACTATGCTACCTGTTATTGATGCTTTAAAAACAAACGCAACCACAACAACGGCAAGCACAACAAATCCAATCAATTTAAAAATACTGAATCTTTTTTTAAACATCTGCGTTTCTCCACTGATAAAATTATAAATGAATAACCTCACATTTGTCAACCAATATTATTTTGAATGAAAGGTAATCTTCACAATTTGGTCGGTATTTCCGTCAATCTTAACATTTTCACTAACATCAAGACCTGCAACCACCAAAACCTGGTTTTGAACAACCAAGAGTGGAATCATGTCACGAACATCAACATCAACCTTTTTATCGGTGAAATAATCATTAAGTTTTTTAGAACCAGAACCGAGTTTTGCAAACACATCGCCAAGTCTTCTGGTTCTCCAAACGGCATTAGTTGAAAGTTTAGATAAACAAATGTAAAGTGAACCTTCACCATAAACCACATCGCTAGGCTCAACAATTTCAGTCACAATTGTTCCAATGCCTTTAAACTCAACTTTTCCAATCACAAACTCAAACTCTTCAAGGGTTTGAATTTTTTCTTTTGCTGTAGAAATTTTAATTCCGCCATAAGTTCTTTTCAAAACAAGGTTGTGCGGAAAATTAAGCATTGAGTTCACATCTGCTTCAAATAAATTTGCAGCAAGTTCATAATGCTTTGCTTCAATGTCGGCAAACACTCCAAGTTTTGAAAATGCCATTTTTAAATATTCCCTAACCAAAATTTTATGGGTATGAAAAACTGCAGATTTAACCAAAATTTCGCCATTAAACTCTTCAATATAATCTTTGTTTAACTGACTTTCAATAAAGTTTTGAACATCACTGCACTTTTCACCAAACGCAAAAATCGAATCAACCGCACTTGGATAAATCTTCTCAAGTTCAGGAATAATCACATTTCTTAAATAATTTCTTGTTGCGTCATTTTGAGCATTGGTTGAGTCTTCAACAAACTTGATTCCTGCTTCTTTGCAAACACTCAAAATTTCAGCCTTTTTAAAATTTAAAAGCGGTCTAAAAATAACGCCGTCTTGCTTGATTCCACACGCACCAGAAACCCCTGCACCACGAAGAATATTCATAAGTATTGTTTCAATTTGGTCATTTTTATGATGTGCTAAAAACAACTTATTGAGTTTTTCTTTCTTCATAATTTTGGCAAACGCCATATAACGAAGTTTTCTTGCAGACTCTTCAAGAGTAAGTTTTTCTTGAGCCTTAGTTTTCTTCACTTCAACACTCACAATTTCATAAGGAATTTTCTTTTTTTCACAAAAAGTCTTCACAAAAAGCGAATCTCTGTCACTTTCTTCGCCCCTTAAATTGTGATTGACATTAATAACCTTTAAATAAAACTTAACTTTCTTTTGAAGGTCTAAAAGTGACCACAATAAAAGCATTGAGTCAGCACCACCACTAACCCCAACAGCAATTCTGTCAGTCATCTCTAAACCTGAATCTTTAACTAAATGTTCTAACATAGTCCACCTGAGTTTATAATATTACTAATATTATAATAGACTATTTCTTTTAATTTTTCAATAAATTTACGCCTATAATGGTCATATCATCAAGATGTTGTTTATCAGCAGCCTCAGCATCGAATAAAACATTGTCTAAAAACTTCTGCATATTATAAATTTTTGCATCATTGATAAATGTTGCAAAAGACGAAACCGAAGAAAATGAATCAACCACACCATCACTTGCAAGAAAAATTTTATCCCCTGCAAAAAATTGTTTTCTAATGATGGTTGGCTTTGCATTTTCAACAATGCCAATTGGCAAACTGTCACACTTGATAAGTTCACTTGTGTTTTGATGTTTCAAAACCGAAACACTCGCCCCAAGTTTAATAAATAAACATTCGTTCAAATCAAGGTCAATAATAACCGCGTCAAGTGTTGAAAAATTATCAAGCCCAGCAGGAATCAACAGTTTGTTAACAGATTCTAAAATCAGTCTTGAATCAAGCCCCACTTCAAACATTGACTTAATGAGGTCTAACACCATTTTAGACATTTGATTTGCTCTTTCACCATGCCCCATACCATCAGCAATCGCAACGAAATAACGATTTTCTTTAAGTTTGCAAATGACACTGTTGTCACCATTTTTCTGTTCTTTTGCCTTAGATGCAACTGAAAACTGCACATCAATTTTACTTTTTACAATAAACGAAGCCAAACTGAGCCCTGAGTGTTCTAAGTGATAAATCTTGTTGAGTTTAACTGAATTTCTAACGACTTTTGAAACGGTAAAAGCCAGGTCTTTTTTTAATATTTCTGTGTTTGACGCAATAATATTCACTTCTTCAATTCCGTTTTGATTTTCAAAAATCATACATTCTTTTGCATCAATAAGTGAATTAATTAACCCTTCTTTAAGGTTTTTTGACAATTTTTTATTGATTTTTGCACTATTTTTTATATTATTTGCGAAATTTTTAAAAATATCAGCGAAGTTGCCAATCTCACTTGAAATAATAAGTTTGCTTTCATCTTCGCTTTTCATTGCCTTTTCATATTTTAAAAACAATCTCGCCATTTGATTTATTTCCGTCATAACAATGCCTGACTTTGAGCAATATGTTTGAATTCCACTCATCATATCACAAGAATCAATTTGCTGTTTTTGAATCGCCTTAAGAAGCATATTTTCAAACATTGCCTGTTTGTTTATGTTTTCCAAAAAACACAGCCTATAGTTTTCGCAAGTTGCACAGCACTTGTTAATCACATCAATTGCAAGTTCTTTGCTTGCTTTGTTTCTGTCAAGTTTGCCAATAATAAGTTCTTTAAAACCGCTTTGCATTTTTGTAAGTATTGTCGACATATAAAACAACTTGTTTTTAATCTCAAAAACTTTTTTATCTTGATAATTTTGAATGATGATGTTTGAGGCTTCATTCTCAAAAAGGCCAGAAAACCTATCAACCAATTTAGACGGAAATAAAATATAAATAAAAAACGCAAAAAATACAGAAATAATGTTAAAAATATTGAAATTTTTAAAAATTAATAATAAAACCAATGAAATTGAAAAACCTGAAAATCCAAAAATCCACTTGTTGAAATCTTTAATCATAAGACTCACAAAGCCCAAAACAAAACTCATCATAAACAGAAAGTTGTTTTGTGAAACCAAAATTAAACTTAAAAGCACCACAATCAAACTTGTCAAAAATCTTTCAATCGGCAAAATTTTAGCCGCAAAAATTATAAATAAAGTCATCAAAAATAAACCCAAATATTTTTGAATAACAAAAAACGAAAATACACCAATGCCAAGCAGCATAACCATTATTGAAAATATAAAATAATCATTTTTGCTGAACTTATAAAAAATCAGTTTGTTTTTATATGTCTTTTTAAATTTATAAAAATATAAAAACATTATTGCCTGAATAAAAAAGTTAATCAAGAACCTTGTGATGTGCTGAATTGAATCTGCACTGTAATATAAACAAAGCACATTTGATAAACACAAAAACACTTCAGCGACTAAAAGTTTTTTCTTTGGTTTTAAATATTCATTTGAAAAGCAATAAAGCGACAAAAACACAATTTCATAAGCACACACAAACAGTGTTTTCAAATTTTGAAAAGCATATATTTTTGACACCGCATAAAACAGCGAAATAAAAATAATGTTTCCACCAAAATAAACTTTATAAAAAGCAAAAGCAAGCCCAACTGGGCTAAAAAAACCAAACAAATTAATTCTCGAAAAAATCATCTGCAACACAAAATGCAGACAAATTTTCATTATGGCCTTCAGTTTTTGCT
Organism: Clostridia bacterium; assembly: GCA_017399515.1. Taxonomy (GTDB): domain Bacteria; phylum Bacillota; class Clostridia; order Christensenellales; family UBA1242; genus RGIG1681. Next base: position 8,501 of record JAFQBZ010000176.1, read on the forward strand.
TATTCATATAAACATAATAAACAAAACAAAATCGACATTCCCCACATAAAAAACATTTATTATTTTTAATTTTGTCTAACCTTGTCAAAATTAGTAATGCAGAAAATTTTTGCACAAAAAAAGACGCTTACATTAAGCGTCTTAAACTTACATATCTTTCAAAATTTCTTCGCGTTTTTTGTCATACTCTTCTTGTGTAATTAAATTCTTATCAAGCATATTTTTAAGACTTTCAAGTTTTTCTTCTGGACTTTGAACAACTGGTTGAACCTCTTCGGTTTTTTGATCTTTACTTCTTTTTTGTCCATCAATATCATAGTTATCTTGAACTGCCAAAGTAAATCGTTTTGCTTCTTGCTTTTTCATGATAGCACTTGAAATTGCCATGTAAAGAATTGAAATAACAAACATAACAACCATAAACTTATTTCCAAGAATCTTTGCTTTGCTAGACAACGCCATACCCTTGCTTGTGATTGACAAGCAACCCAAGAAGAATGTGATGTAAAAATCAAAGAACAAATTGCTTAAATAAGTGATTGCTTGGAACACAATCATTTTCTTTCTATATCTAATCACTGTTTCAGCAACAAGTGAAGCCATTAAAAATTGCATTGAAATAATAAGTGTGGCTTTCACAAAGTTAAGTGGAGTAACTAAACTTTTAGCATCAAAACCGTCAACTTTTGATTTGTTATAAATGCCAATAAACATATAAACACAAACAAGCCACAAAACAGCACAAGCAATAATTAACGACATAAACACAAGTGAAATTTTTTTGTTTTCACCCTTTCCAAATCTTCTCACCCAAGGAAGAAGCAAGAAACAAGCGATTGAAAGTACTGCTATTGTTGCCACTACTCCAAAAATAAATGAGTTCATTTCGAAAATTTTAAATATTCCCAAAACCAAAATCGCAACCGAAACAAAAACACCAATTATTGCAATGTTAGAAACGAGTTTGTATAAACGGTTATCTTCATCACCATTTTGAATATCTTTTTCCTGTTTTTTTCTAAAAAATTTTGTTAAAGCACTCATAAAAATACCTCCTATATACAAACTTATTTTAACACTATTTGTTAATATTTATCAAATAAATTTAATAACATATTATCTTTTATATGAGTTTTTTCATAATTTTAACAGCATTATATGCAGCCCCTCTTCGAAGATTGTCAGCCATCACAAAAAACTCAAGTTCATTTTTATTTTTCTGCCTTAGCCTGCAAACATAAGTAACATTCGTTTCACGAACATCTTTTAAATAAACCACATCATTTAAAACCTTAATGTGCTCACAATCTAAAACGGCAAGTGCGTCAATCACGCTAACATTATTTTTAAACTTAACATAAACACTTTCTGCGTGCCCCACCGAAGTTGGAACACGAACAGCGGTTGCTGAAATATCAATGGTTTTTCCTAAAATTTTTGAAAGTTCAAACATAATCTTATTTTCTTCTTCGGCGTAGTCATTTTCTTGAATTTCACCGATTTTTGCAATTATTTCATCATTAATTCCACATTTAAACACATTTTTTGCGTTATTTTTTAAATCTAAAAACGCACGCCTTCCTGCTCCACTAACCGATTGATAAGTGCTGACAACCACCTTTTCAATTTCCCCAAGAAGCATAAGTTTATGCATAACCACTGCAAGTTGAATTGTTGAACAGTTTGGGTTTGAAATAAGTTTTGTATGATTTGAAATATTTTCAAAATTAATTTCTGGAACAACAAGCGGAATCGTTTTTTCTTTTCTAAATGCACTCGTGTTATCAATAACAACAGCACCCATATCAGCAAATCTTTTTGCCCACATTAAACTCACTTTGCTGCCTGCAGAAAAAAACACAAAGTCGAACTTTTGACTGAGCGCATTTTCATCAAGTTCTAAAAGTCTAAACCTTCTGCCTTCAAATAAAAATTCCTTTCCTGCAGACCTTGAAGACACAAACAAACTTATGTCATAACCCCAAAATAAATTCTCTTCTAAAAGCACTTTTAAAATGGTGTTTCCAACAAGCCCTGTTGCACCAATTATTGCAATTTTATTTTTCATTAAAACCTCCCATATATTTTATTCAAAAACAAAACAATCTATCACTTAAAACTTTTTTCAAGAATAAAATAAAATATGAGAATTTTAAAGTTTGGCGGAAAGAGTTTATCTTCTGCAGAAAAAACGCAAAATATATGCAAAAATATAAAGAAAATATATAAAAAAGATAAAAATATTGTTATTGTGGTCAGTGCAATAGGAAATTCAACAGATAATCTTTTGTCACTTGCTGAAAAATACGCAGCCAAAAACACAGCAAAAAATGAACTCGCAAAACTGCTTTCAACCGGAGAACTTGTTTCAAGTTCACTCTTTTCAATGATGCTCAATAATATGGGAGTGCCTGCAAAAAGTTTCTCTGCTTATGAACTTGAAATTAAAACTTTTGGCGACCCACTAGATAGCAGAATTGCATATATAAACAAATCAAAATTAACTGAATGTTTTAATTCTGGCACTGTTGCAGTTGTTGCTGGTTTTCAAGGCGTGAACAATAATAACGAAATCACCACACTTGGGCGTGGCGGTTCAGACACCACCGCGGCTGCACTTGGCGTGGTTTTAAATTCACCCATTGAAATTTATTCAGATTTTAATGGTGTTTTTTCTGGTGACCCAAGAATTTTAAAATTCAAAAAAATAAAAAAGGTCAGTTATGACCTAATGATAAAAATGGCAAAAGCCGGCGCAAAAGTTTTAGACCACCGCGCTGTAACTCTTGCAAAAACTTATGACACAAAAATAATTTCAAAGTCGTCAAGCGGTTTTAACCTTAGTGGCACTGAAATTTCAAACATTGAAAATGATTTCATCTCAATCAGCGAAATTTCACAACTTTCAAAAATAACCCTTAACTTTTCAAATAATAATAAACTTGATTTTATTGTTAAAAATGTATTATTTTGTTTGAACGATGTTAAATTTTACAATTTAAGCATAAATAATGATGAAATTAGTTTCTTTATTGAAACCTCAAAAAAATTAAATGTGATAAATGAAATATCAAAAAAATTAAATATTTTATCAAAATAAAAAACCACCAAAATTGGTGGCTTTTTTTTCGTTATTTAAAAACATTATTTCGATAAACAAATTCAATCACTTCTTGTTTTTTGAAAAATTCATAAACATAATTTTTGAACTCGTCAAGTGAGGTTTTTGGTTCATCATTGATTTGAACAATATCAATTAAATCTTCAGTGTAAAAATCTTCGTTGAATATTCCGTGTTTGAATGAAACAAAAACACTCTTTTTAATTTCACTTGGCTGAAAGATTGACCTTCCTTGAACAAGTGATGTGTTGTAACCCAAATCAAATAAATCACAAATGGTTGGGAACAAGTCATAAGTATTGCAATAAGTTGTGTCACTTCTTGCTGCAAGGTCGTCATTATAAATAATCATTGGAATGTTATTAACTTTAATGTCTGTGAAATCAGTAGTGTCTGCCCCACGAATCTTGCCATTCAAATCATTATAGAAACAATAATGGTCAGAAAATAAAACAAGTGTTGTGCTTTCTAAAATTCCCTTCTCTTCAAGTGTTTTGAAAATAAGAGCAATCAAAAGGTCTGTATCCATAAGTGCTTTTTTATAGTTTTTAAGTTCGTTTTGAGTTTTCTCGTCTGTTGGATAAACCAAACCTTGTTCTTTTAAATACTTCTTATAATTTTCTAAGTTTTTATTGTAACCGTCTTCATATTTATCAAATCTATGATTTTCGCCGTTATATGGTCCATGTGTTGAAACGGTTGCTAAATAACTAAAGAATGATTCGCCTGTTGGAATAAACTTATCAAGCATTGAAGCAACATATTCACTATCAAGCACCCAATCTCCAAACTTTTCAGATTTTTCTTCCATTCCAGAATCTTCAATTCCGTAAACATGTTCAAAACCTAAAGCGGTGTAAATATCGTCACGGTTATAATATTCTTTTGAAAAAGCATGGAAATAATTAACATTTTGTGTGCCAGAGTTTTTAAACAAGTTTGGCAAACTGTAAGGCATTGTCAAACCTTCTTTTGCGTAATATTGTTCAATTGATTTTCTTTCAGTGGTGTGTCCAGTTAAACTGATATATTCACTATTGTTTGTGTAATTCAAGCCATAGAATGAATCAAAACGATATCCCCATTTAACGCTTTTATGTGCGTTTTCAGAATCAACCCCATAAGCAAGTTTGTAAAGGTTTGGAGTGTTATATGGGTCGATTGAAAATTCGTCAAAACTTTCAAGCAAAATCATAATAAGATTGTTGCCTTTTGCATAATCAAAATCATTAGTGTCTTCAACAACAGTTTTTTCAAGTTCGGCTTTTTTTGCTGCAACTTCTTCAGCAGACGCTTTTTTTGCCGATTCAACAAGGCAGGTTAAATCATGAAAATAAAAACCAAAAGTGCCCATTGTTCGAAGTGTGGCATTTTTAAAGTAGACACCATTTCCAAAACAATCGCCACCATCAGCGGCAAATGCATAGGCATTTTTTTGAACATTTCTTCTAACGGCTTCACCAATAAACACAAATGCTGAGCCAAGTGCTATAACTGAAAATGCACAGCCAAGCCAAAAACTCATTCGTTTTGTGAAATTAAAATCAAATCCATTTTTAAGTTTTCTGTTTAAAATAAGAGTTGTGGTTAAAAACGCTGCAAAAATTAAAATGTAAGCAAGAATGAGCCAAAAATTAATCATATCAGGAATCAAACTCGTTGCTGCATTTCCAGCACTAAGAATCAAGTTCCAATGAAAAACCAAGCCAGTGTTTCTAATGAGTGTGACATTCACAAGGTTTAATATAATTTGAACCCCAAGAAGCACTGCTTCAACAATAATTTTCGCAAGGTTGTTAGGAATCAAAAATAAAAGCCCACACACAACAAACCAAAACGCAAAATCAAAAAGCATATTTTTTGGAAAAGGTCCAAAACCAAGACTCAAAAAGCCTATTATTTCTAAAATGAAAGAAACCACAAAATAACTTCCAATAAAAATCAATCCCTTGAGCAATGAGTTGTTTTGAGCACCTTTTTTATTATTTCGTTTTCTTTTAACTGCCATTATAATCTCCAATTACACTTATTCTATAATAAGTGAATTTATTTTTCAAGACCTTCGCAAATTTAATCAATATAATCTAATATTTTTTCGAAATTTGTTACATTTTTAAGCACACACGCCCACTTTTCAGCGTCATCTTCGTCGGCATCAACAGGGTTAACACAAATAGTTTTTGCACCAGCCCTGTAAGCAAATTTATCATTTTCACCATTACCAACAAAGCAAATTTCTTCAGGAAGCACCCCAAGTTCATTTATCACTTTTTCAATAAATTTTGGCTTGCAGTCATAATCGAATTCAGTTGCCACCAAATGCGAAAGTGTGCCATCTTCGTTAAAATGCACTTCGTTTGCTGAAATTTCAGTGAAAAGTTCCGCAAGTTTTCCAAGTGTTTTTTTGATTGCGTAAACAAAGTTTCCACTAAGAACATAAAGTTTAACACCAGACTCGTGAAGTGTTTTTAAGGTCTTTTCAAGCCCTTTAATAAGTTTAATATTTTCAGTCACGCTGTCAAAAATGTCTTTTGTGAGCCCACCGTTTTTAAAATCTTCTTCATTAATTTTCACCCAGCCGGCATAATCAATCTTGAAATTTATAAAATCAACATAGTCTTGATAATACGCCGAGTTTCTGTCGGTTGCATAGCCTAAAACTTGATAGAGTGATTTAAAAATATTGTTATAATCACCAAAAGTAAGCGTTCCGTCATAATCAAAAATAACTGCTTTTGTCTTAAAATTTTTCATTTGCTGTTCCTTTTTATTATATTTGTAAATCACACACATTATAGCACATACGCCACAAAAACCAAACTCAAAAACTCAAGGCTTTAAAAAATTATCGAAATTGAGTATAATTATTGACAAATAACTAAAAATGTTATATTATATTTGTTGTTAATGCACCCGTAGCTCAGCTGGATAGAGTACTCGGCTACGAACCGAATGGTCGGGAGTTCGAATCTCTCCGGGTGCACCAAATAAACGACTCACACTTGTTGTGGGTCGTTTTATTTTGCTCACGCAAGATTCGACTACTATCATTGTCAGGTATAAAAATTGATTAAATACGAATATTTAGTGTGATAAACGAAGAGCAGCAGATTGGTTTAGATTTTTGAGATAAAAGTCAGCAAACAGGTTCTTGATAGTGGTGTCACATCAATGGTTCTGGTTGATGTCTTTTAGCCAAAAAGATGAACTAAGATGCGTGATGATAGCAGCGGCGGTTCGGTAGAGAGCCGCAAGCAAAAATGGTTCGAATCTCTCCGGGTGCACCATAAATCAAAAAAGAAGTGGTTTTTCACTTCTTTTTTTATCTTTGCACCCATCGAGAAAACAACATATGTGACGCTTCGTTTCACTCCCGCTATTCCGTCGCTCTGCTCCTTACGAATCTCTCCGGGTGCTTATACTCTTTAGAACACACCAAATAAAAACACCTAAATTTTAGGTGCTTTTTATTATCTAAAAATATATTTATCTTAATACTTTTGATTAATATAAAATTTTAAAAACTGATAATAATGCGTTATTTTTTAATAATTTAGAATAATAATCTCTTTTTGATTTTTTGTAATTATAATCACTAATATTTCCATTCGCATGGTCTTGTTTTAGTTTTACTAAATATTCATCTCTTTTACTTCTATTAAACAAATCTTCTTGAGCGTATTTATGTATAAAGTAACAAATAATAATATTGATTAATACTAATATTGAAGATACCACTATACCTATGTTAACAACTGAAGGATAAACAAATGTTACTTTTGGTGTTCCTTTATTAAAATTTTCCTTGAAGTGGTTTTTTATTTCATTTGTTGTTGCATATCCAGTTTTATTATTAGAAGTATAATTTTTAAATTTATAAACAACAATTTCTTCATCAACTTTTATGTATACATAGTTAATATTATCTTTTGTTTCACAATAAATTTTTTGTAAAGAGTCCAAATTTTCTAATTTTACAGTTTTATAATCTTCTATAGATGGAACTTTCTTTTTTGCAAGTTCTGAAATAGTAATTGGATAGATTATCAAAAATAAAATCAATAAAACTATTACAAAAACGACTATTTTTTGAAATAACTTTATTTTACTACTATATATCGTTTCATGTTTATTAATTGTATTATCATTAGATATTTTTTCTTCTGAATTTCTTTTAGATTGTTTATCAAAAAAATATATACATCCAATATATGTAACTATTCCTAAAATTATTCCTATAAAAAACAAATAACTATTAGGGTTAATACAGCCTAAAATCATGGTACTTAAAAAGCCAACAATAAATCCAATTATTATACTTTTCTTATTTATGGACAATTCTCTATTATATTCATCAACACGTTCTTTTTGTATTTCTGAATTAAAACCATTTTTTTGTGTGTTTAATAATTTAGAATCAATTAATATGCCTGAATTTTTTAGTTGGTTAATTGCATCAAGAGATGCATCTTTCCCCCTGTATTCTTCAAAATTAATTTTATCAAATTTCAAAAAATCATCATTGGTTAAGGGATATATTTTATAACCATTTAATTCTAAAATTTCACAATATTCATCTGAATTAGTTCTATCTAATGACATTTTTATTAAATTAATGTTGTTAGTTGTTTTGGAAATTTTTAAACGATTTTCTGGAGGCATAGTTAAAAATTCATTAGAACCCGTAGAAATTAATCTTCCACAAATACCACATCTAATGAATGGTGGGTTTATTTTAGAAAATTTATCACCATAACCATAACCTCTAGCAAGTTCCGCATTACAATAAGGACAATTTATCCACCAATGTCTACCCATACCCTCTCCCAACAATCTTTATATTTTAAATTATATACGAGTATTTTTCGTAAGTCAATTATTGCACGAATATTCTTCGTATAATATAATTATGAGTATAGGGGAAATTATTAAATCTTTAAGAGTTGAAAAACATATGACACAAACCGAACTTGCGTCATTGCTTTTCACTAGTCAAGATACAATTTCTCTTTGGGAAAGGAATAAAAGTTTGCCAGACGTTAAATCAGTAATAAAAATGGCATCAATTTTTAATGTTTCAACAGATTACATTTTAGGAGTAGAAAAATAATCATCCCATCATCACATTTCCTTTGATATTGACAAATTAATTAAGATATGTTATAACAACTATATCTTATATATGCAAAGGGAGTGATAAATATATGGATAATCAAAAGTTAATAGATATGACAATCTTTCAAGCCGTTCAAGACATTAGACAAATGATTATAACAAGAAATGTTGCGGCTTATCAAAGAGATGAATATTACACTCATGACAGAGATATTGATGTTGTTAAAATAAGAGAAAAAGACTCTGCAATAATTGCATACGCCATTCGAGATCTTTACACAATGGCTGTTATTGAAAAACCTTCACCATATTATATTGATTTGGTGAACAGATGTGTAAATGAAGCCCTTCCTTACGCAAATGTTTCATTTGAATCAATCAAAAAATTTGCTGAAGAAAGAAAAAAAGAAGTTGACGACCTTAACAAAAACTATCAACCTCAACCATAACAAAAAGCACAAAGCATAATGCCTTGTGCTTTTTTCTATTCATATATTATTCTTTTATTTCAATTTGAATCTCTTCTTTTTTTACCAAATAAGAAACCACTGTTAAAACAATTCCAAAAATTGCAAAAACTATAAACATTGCAGTCATAAATGTTATTTCAGCATAAAGACCAACAACAATAAATAATATTATCATTGCAAGATAAGCAATTGTTGAAATGGTGTAAACAACGCGAGTGAAAATTATAGATTTTTTTGAAAGACACGCTGCTATAATAGTTAATACTCCCAACACCGGAAAAACATAAATTGTAAATACGACATTTATATCAGTCACCATAGCAATGGCAATGCTCAATGCCAAACAACAAAAAGCAAAAGCAAATAAATATAACCCATAAACTATTCCTAAAGCGAATGTAATTTTTCTTTTATTCATAAATCTACCCTCCTATACTAATTTACAATTTCATTATATCAAATAATACAATAATATAAAATTATTTTTTTGTATTTTATTTTTTTATTTGGGCATTTTTTTTGACATTTTTATGCGTTCAAGTTATCATTATAATGTTATAGAATTTGGCAAAAAATTTTCAACATTTTGCCTTTATTAAAACCGACTTTTTAAGGAGATTTTATGTATCGTATTTTTGATTATAATCCACAATTAAAAGATTTCTGGGGCGACATTGAATATCGCATGCACCTTTATCATCACACAAAGTGGCGACTTCTTCAAGGTGAAAAAACTTTGAACGAATTTGCAAACGGTCATGATTATTTCGGTTTTCATCATGAAAACGGCTATTGGGTGTATCGTGAATGGGCTCCAAGCGCTTATCAACTTTATCTCACTGGTGACTTTAACGATTGGCATTGGCTCGACCACCCATTAACCAAACTTGAAAACGGAATTTGGGAACTCAAACTTGAAGGCGACAACGCTTTGTGGGACGGCTGTAGAGTCAAAACCATTGTTGATGCAAACATGACACGAACCGAGCATATTCCGCTTTATGCAAGACGAGTTGTTCAAGACCCAGCCACTTATGTTTGGTGTGGCGAAGTTGTTGATAACAGAAAGACTTTTGAATGGACAGACCAAAACTTCGTTCCTGAAAACTCTGTTTATATTTATGAAGCACATGTGGGAATGGCTCAAGAACACGGACATGTTGGAACATACCGCGAATTTGCCGACTATACCCTTCCATACATCAAAGATTGTGGTTATAACACCATTCAACTTATGGCGATTATGGAACACCCATATTACGGCAGTTTTGGCTATCAAGTGTCTAATTTCTTTGCGGCTTCATCTTGGTTTGGAAAGCCTGAAGATTTGAAATATTTAGTAAACAAAGCACATGAACTTGGGCTTCGCGTTCTTCTTGATGTGGTTCACTCACACGCTGTTAAAAACACCACTGAAGGAATCAATATGTTTGACGGAACCACTTGGCAATTCTTCCATGATGGTGACAAAGGTGAACACCCAGCATGGGGCACAAAGTGTTTCAACTATGGCAAAGATGAAGTCATTCACTTTTTATTGTCAAACCTTAAATTCTGGCTCACTGAATATCACTTCGACGGTTTCCGTTTTGACGGCGTAACTTCAATGCTTTATCACGACCATGGTCTTGGAGAAGCATTTGATAATAACAAAAAATATTTCTCAACCAACACAAACACTGAAGCAATCACTTATCTTCAACTTGCAAACGAACTCATTCGTGACGTGAAGCCAAACGCAATCACAATCACCGAAGATATGTCAGGAATGCCAGGAATGTGCCTTCCAATACACGAAGGTGGAATCGGCTTTAACTATCGCCTTTCAATGGGGCTTCCTGATATGTGGATAAAGACCATTAAAGAGCAAAAAGACGAATGGTGGAACATTGAAAAAATGTGGGGCGAAATGTGTTTAAGAAGACCAGGCGAAAACTCTGTTGCTTATGTTGAAAGTCACGACCAAGCCCTTGTTGGTGACAAAACCGTTATCTTCCGTTTGGCAGATGCAGTTATGTACACCGATATGGACAAAATCTGCCACAACCCTGTTATTGACAGAGCAATTGCACTTCACAAAATGATTCGACTTTTCACCCTTGCTGGTGGCGGCGAAGCATACCTTAACTTTATGGGCAACGAATTTGGTCACCCTGAATGGATAGACTTCCCTCGTGAAGGCAACGGTTGGAGTTTCCACTATTGCAGAAGACAGTGGAGTTTAAGATATAATGGCTACTTGAAATATGAATGGCTTGGCGAGTTTGACAGAGATATGATTAAAGTCACCAAAGAACATAATATGTTCAATCAACAAATGGCAGACTTGCTTCTTATGAAGAACCCAGAACAAACCATTGTGTTCTATCGTCATGGGCTTATCTTTGCATTTAATTTCAGCCCTAACAACTCACTCACAAATGTGCTTGTTCCAATCTTTGAAGAAAAAGACTATGAAGTTGCACTTTGCACTGACGATTTCAAATATGGCGGAAACGGACTTATTCATCACATAACCTATCCATC
>JAFQBZ010000177.1 GCA_017399515.1 Clostridia bacterium
ACAACAATGCTTGCAGTAAAGTCTGGGTTTGATTTCATTATGGCTTTAAATTCCATTTGTGATTTTGTGTTAGATTTGGTTTTGAATGTGCTGAAAATAAAGCCCTTATGTGATGTATTTGATTTTAATTTCATAACTTTTTCTTGCGATACAAAGTTAATTTTTGTTGGTTGACCTTTGAAGTAATTTGGAATGATTTTGATGTCTTTTTCAATCTGTTTATAATGCTTTTCTTTTGCACAAACATAACATTCTCTTTTATGCAAAAAATCAGTTTTTTCAAGAGTGTCATTTTTGGCTTTTTCAATCGACTCTTTTATTGGAATTGTAAACTGAACTCCGTCATCAACATTTGCAACTTGTCTAATTGCATCACTGTGCCCCATGCTTAAACCCTTGCCCCAAAATGTAATAGGTTCTTTGTTGGAGATGGCAAGAAACAATGCACGAATAATGCTGAATAGTCCGGGGTCCCAGCCACAGCAGATGATTGCTCTGTGATTATGTTCTTTTGCTATCAAGTTTAGTTTTTTATATTCTTGAGCAATTTTTGCATGAGTGTCAAAAGTGTTTATAATATCAAAATGCTCTAGTATTTCAGGTGTTTGAATGATTAAATCACTTTTTGAACCACCACATAAAATCATTACATCAATTTTTGATTTATAGTTTATAAATTCACCGTATGGCTCAATTAAAGTTCCAAGTTTAGACTTAACTAATCTTCTTGAAAAAATGGCTTTAAGATTGTATTTTGGACTCGAAACTAAACATTTTTCCACTGCTTTTCCAAGATTTCCATAGCCAACAATTCCAACATTAATTTTCATAAAACTTAACCACTTCCCTAATTTGTTTTTTTATTTCACTTTGCGGTTCAATTAGTGGAAGTCTTGGCTTTCCCACTTTGAATCCAATTTGGTTTAAATAATATTTAACGCATATTGGGTTAACATCTAAAAACAAAGTTTTATTAATTTTTGATAAAAATATTGCAAGTTTTCTTGCGTTATAATAATCATTTGTTAGTGCGTATTCACACAGGTTGCTTACCTCATTAGGATAAACATTTGCTGTGACAGATATAACTCCTTTTCCGCCCATTGCAATGATTGGAAGTGTCAAGCCGTCATCACCGCTATAAACAAAAAAATTATCATCAACCAAGTTTATAATCTTTTCAACTTGAAGCAGATTTCCACTTGCTTCTTTTATGCCAATGATATTTGTGATTTTAGAAAGTTTAAAAACTGTTTCCGGTGAAACATTGACACCGGTTCGTGCTGGAACATTATAAATTATTATTGGAATATTCACACTTTCAGCAATTGCTTTATAGTGCAAAAATAAGCCATTTTGATTACATTTATTATAATATGGTGTGACAATCAAAAGTGCATCTGCACCAAGTTCTTCGGCTGTTTTTGAGTTGATTATTGCAGTTGCAGTTGAGTTTGAACCGGTTCCAACAATAAGTGGCACTCTTTTATCAACAACGCACGCAGCAAACTTAATAATTTTAACCCTTTCTTTATTAGTGATTGTTGATGATTCACCTGTTGTTCCAAGCACAACAATGGCTTTTGTTCCGTTTGCGATTTGAAATTCAATTAAATTTTTAAGTTCAAAATAATCAACTTCATTGTTTTTATCAAAAGGAGTAACAATGGCCACGGCACTTCCAGAAAAAATCATAATTTACCTCTTTTATAGAATATGATTTTAATCAAAATGCGTGCATAAAAAAACACATACCATTTGGTATGCGTTTAGATTAATATTTTTTGTTTGCTCTTTCTTCTTCAAGATGATTGATTGTTGGGCAGGTTCTAACATTGTGCCCATAATAATCATAAACTTCAGGAACACTCATTGTTGTGAGTGAGTTAAAGTCAATTTCAAGTTTTTCGCAGAGTGCTTTAATTTTGTCGGTTGATTCAGCCTCAAATTCAACATAAGTTGGAATGAGTGGCCAGAAATCAATATCAATTTCAACATCATCTAAAATATATCTTATTCTTCTGTTGGTTTGACTGCCACGAGCGTAGTAGCCAAGTTTGTTTAAAATTTCATTGGTTGTATCAAAGTCTGAAACCACAATTTCAGTTTCAAGAGTTCCCTCAATGTCTTTACTTGTAATTTCTTTGATTGTGAGGGTTGTTTCTTCACCTGTTGTTCGAAGGCGAATCCATTTGTTGTCATCAATCGGGTTAAAGTCATAAACATTTCGACTCATAAGCCAATCTCCAACAAATGTTGCATTATGTTTTCTCATTAGTGCAATAAATTCTTCTTCGTTAATGCCAAGAAGTCTTGCTTCAATTTCTTTTTTCATAAAACTTTCCTTTTTTATTTTTCATCATTTTCTGTAAGCATTGAATAATATTGCTTGATTCCAGAAGCATATTTTGAACTGTTATAAACTTTTTCTGGAGAGTATTCATCAAAATAGAAAGTTGTTCTTTCTTTTTTAACTTTTTGTGTGAGCCCCAAAAGTTTAACAATATATTGTTCTTCAAATTTGCAACAAGATTCAATTGCGATATATTTAATTCGTGTGCCCTTATAAGCAAGATCTAACACCCTTCTTGAAAAGATGTCTTCAACGGCTTCATGAAGTTTTTTAATGTCGTAACCGGTTATGTATGCTTCACTGCCTAAAAATAAGTTTATCACTTTGTCGTTATAACTTGAAAAGAAACTTTCTTCAAACTCAATAAGTGTTTTGTTAGATTTAATAAAAGCATTGAAAACCTTTGTTTTTGTTGGAAACCAGAAACTGTATCCCACAATAACATTTTTAACAATATCTTTAAAAACGAAACACATTTGACCAAATTTCATTACGCAATTTTTTAAATTTGTAGGGTCTTGAGCAAAGCCTTCAGGATAAAAGTTTTTTTCAATAACCATACATTCATCGAGCATTTCTTCAGTGATATGTTTGCCGCTATATGCCACGACATCGGTATATCCATATTCTTTAAACTCTTTATCAAAAATCATATTATCACCAACTAAAATTTATAAAATAACCTATTATTATGATAAATTTTTTGGTTCAATAATGTCAAACAAAAAAGCCAAAAATTTAATTTTCATAAAGATTTAACTCGTTTAAAATAACAAGAGATTGTCAAAAATTTTGATATGAAGAACATTCTTTTATATTTAAGTGCTTTTGTGCCAATGTATGCCTTAATTTTAATCAAACAAGTCATTGAACTTTTGGTTGGAAACATTAAACTTAATTTTTTAGATATCTTTGTGATCATTTTGTTGATGACGGTTATTATTCTTGGTTTTATTGGCTTAAAACTTGAAATGACAAGAAAAAAGCAAACCGTTAAAGTGATAAGGGTTATAGAAAAAACAAACACAACTGATGAGCATTTTCTGGGATATTTTTCATTGTTTGTATTGTTTTCAATAACATTTGACCTTTCAAAAATAAGTATGCTTGTTGTGTTTATATTGATAATTATAATGATTGGAATTGTTTATGTTAAAAATAAACTATTTTATATTAATCCCCTGCTTAATTTATTGGGATTCAATTTTTATGACATTGTTTATAAAACAGACAGCGAACAACTAAAGCAAACAACAAAAATATTTTTCAAAGGTGATTTGCTTTTGAATAAAAAATACTACATTGAAGTGAAAGATGAAAACTTTAGTTTTTTAGAAAAACTCAATAAATAAAGTTAAAATATAGCACGGTTTTGTGAAACGAAAGTGCCGGTAACGAAAAATAAAATAAAAAAGAGATAACATTTCTGCTATCTCTTCTTTGGTGCGGGTTGTCGGACTTGTAAGGAGCGAAGCGACGGAATAACGAGAGCGTTGCTCGAGTGTCACAAGGCACGGTTTTGTGAAGCATCGCGAAACAAAAGTGCCGGTAACAAAAACAAATAAAAAAGAGATAACATTTCTGCTATCTCTTCTTTGGTGCC
>JAFQBZ010000178.1 GCA_017399515.1 Clostridia bacterium
ATTAAATTTGATGGCTTGCACTGCCCTAACTGTGCAAAGTCACTTGAAAATCAACTAAACAAACTTGAATCGGTCAAATCACTAAAGATTGAATTTTTAAAAGAATATATCATCTTTGATGCTGATGACTATGACAAAGCCGAAAATGACATCATAAACCTAACAAAACAACTTGAGCCCGATGTTAAACTTTTCACCAAAACAAAAACTAAAATTAAAAGCAAAAAAGCCTTAATTGACACTTTTGTGCTAGTTTTTGGAATCATTGTTGGTCTTTTTGCACTTTTTGCAAAACTTCCAACATGGGCATATTGGACACTCTTTGTTTCAAGTGCTCTTCTAATGGGCTATAAAACTTATTATAAGGCAGCAGTGCTTCTTCTTAAGGGCACAGTTAATGAAAACCTGCTTGTCACCATTTCAGTTATCGGTGCAACCGCCGTTGGCGAAGCATTTGATGCACTTATGGTTATTGCACTTTATTCGGTTGGAAAAATTTTAGAAGGCTTAGCCCTTTCAAAATCTAAAAAATCAATCGAAGACTTGACCAATTTAAAACCTGAATTTGCAACCCTTGTTGATGGTGACACTGAAAAACAAGTTGACCCTGCATCTTTAAACATTGGCGACATAATTTTGGTTAAAGCCGGCGAGCGTGTTGCAATTGACGGAATCATTATTGAAGGAACTGCAACCCTTGACACAAAAAGTTTAACCGGTGAAAGTTTGCCTCAAACAGCAAACACAAATGATGAAATCTTGTCAGGCTCAATTGTGCTTGATGGAGTTTTGAAAATCAAAGCCACCAAAAAATATGAAGACAGCACAGTTTCAAAAATTATGGATATGATTGAAAACGCTTCGGAAAAGAAATCAAAAACCGAAACCGTGATTTCAAAAATGACAAAATGGTACACCTTGGGCGTTATTGCCTGCTCAATTATTGTGTTTTCAATTGTGCTTCTTATAACCAAAAATTTTGACACAGCACTTTATCGCGGAATGATTTTCCTTGTGGTTTCTTGCCCTTGTGCATTTGCAATATCTGTTCCACTTGCCTATTTTTCAGGAATCGGCAACGCTTCAAGCAAAGGAATTTTAATCAAAGGTTCTAATTATCTTGACGCGCTTGCAAAACTCAATATGATTGCATTTGACAAAACCGGAACTCTTACAACCGGTGAGTTTGAAGTTGTTAAAACTGAATCACTTTCAAAAACATACACCGAAGAAGACATTTTATACCTTGCAAGCCTTGGAGAACAATATTCCCTTCACCCACTTGCAAAATCTATCGTTCAAACAAACAAAAAGAAACTTAAAAAAGTTAAAGATGTTAAAGAAATTGCCGGCGTTGGCGTTTCATTCAAAAACGAAGATAAATCATACTTTGTTGGCAGAAAGAGCGAAAACTTAAAAGGCACCATTGTTGAACTTTTTGAAAACGATGAAAAAATTGGTCAAATCACCCTTCAAGACAAAATCAAAAAGACATCAAAAAACGCCTGCACACTTTTAAAGAAACTTGGAATCAAAACTGTTATGCTTTCAGGTGACAACAAACAAGTGGTTTCAAAAGTTGCAAGTGAAATTGGTATTGATGAAGCACACGCAAAACTGCTTCCCGGGGACAAGTTTGCTTATATTGAAAATCAAAAACAAAACAAAAACATTCATTTGGGCTATGTTGGAGATGGTCTTAATGATGCCCCATCACTTATGCTTGCCGATGTGGGAATCAGCATGGGCATTTCTGGAAGCACCGCCAGCATTGAGGCTTCAGATGTTGTGCTTGCAACCGACAACCCAGAAAAAGTGGCTAGTGCTGTTAAAATTTCAAAATACACAAGAAGCATTGTGTGGCAAAATATCATTTTATCTGCAATCATAAAACTCACATTCTTAACACTTGGAACAATTGGAATAACCGGAATGCTTGCAGCAGTTATTGCCGATGTGGGTGTGACAGTGGTTGCAATTTTAAACAGCCTTCGCGCACTTCACTATAACCCAAAAAAGAAATAATAAAAAAACACTTGGAATTTTCCAAGTGTTTTTGTTTGCTTAAAAATTAACTGTCATAATGTGGTGTTTGTGAATCAACAGTGCTTGCTTGCTCTCTATTAAAGAATTTTTTTGCTCTTGCAATTGCTTTTGCATACTCTTCTTCTGTAACAATTTCTTGAACGGTTTTTGGTGCTTTCTCACCCACAAGTGCTTTGTCAACATTTGTTAAAAGCAAGTGTGATTTAACAGGGTCTGCACCCTTTCTCTTAAAAATTGAAGTGTCAGTCACAAGATGATTAAACACTAAAAAATTCTCTGCAATAACATTTAAGTCAACGGCTTCAAATGGAACAGTTCCTTCAGCACCATAAACTCTTTTTTCTTTAATAACAGGGTTTGAAATGCTGAGTGTGATTTCTCCGGTTCTCTTGTTAAGTGCAACAACCATTCTGCAATCTTTTCCAAGCACAAAATAACTATGCCCTAAAGCCCTCGCATCGAAACCCGTTTTTTCTTTTTTTACAAGTGGAACAAGTTCATCTAAATCTTTCACTCTATAATCATCAAAATTAAACATTTTAACCCCTCCGTTTGCACATATTTTCTATTATGACTAAATTATAACATAACATCAACAAAAAATCAATAGTAGTTTTTAAAAAATAACTTTATTTGTATTTATAATAAAGCCTGCAATGGCAATAACCTTCAAAGTTAGGGTCAGCAATTTGGTCACGAAACTCTTTACACATACACTTGTTTTCAGGAATCTTCTCAAGCCTGCATGGACAGTATCCATCTTTCGCCTTAAGCCCCTCTTGAATCATTTTCACAACCTTTTCATCTTTATTAAATTCAATCTTCATAAAAATCACCTCTAATTTTATTTTACTAAAATTTGAGCAAAAATAAAAACAAATTTTCAAAATTATAAGATTTGTAACAATTGATTTAAAATTTTAGTTGTTTTAATGCATATTTTTTGATATATTGTTAAATGATAAGATAAATTCTAGGAGAACTTATGAAAAAGAAAGTTATTATCATGACCGATTCAAACTCAGGAATCCTTCAAAGCGAAGCAAAAGAATTAGGAATTTTTGTTGTTCCAATGCCTTTTACAATTAATGATGAAGAATATCTCGAAGAAATATCAATCAGTCAAGAAAAATTTTATGAATTTTTAGCACAAAACGCAGATGTTTCAACATCTCAACCTTCACAAATTTACTTAGAAGAAACTTGGACAAATCTTTTAAAAGAATATGAAGAAGTTGTTTACATTCCAATGTCAAGTGGACTTTCTGCAACTTGTGAAAATGCTAAAAATTATGCTAAGTCATTTGACGGAAAGGTTTTTGTTGTTGACAACAAAAGAATTTCTGCAACAATGAAAGCAAGTGTTTTTGAGGCTATGGCTCTTGCAAAACAAGGTAAAACCGGCGCACAAATCAAAGCATATCTCGAGCGCACTTGGAACTTATTCTCTGTTTATATCATGGTTGGAACTCTTAAATATTTAAAGAAAGGTGGAAGAATTTCCCCTGCTGCTGCAGCCATTGGTTCAGCACTTAAATTAAAACCAATTTTAGAAACCACAGGCGATAAGTTTGAAAAGGTTGGAATGGTTCTTTCTGTTGCTCAAGCAAAAAAGAAAATGATTGCGAAAATTAAAGCCGACATTGAAGGCAAACTCAAGACACAATATGAAGAAGGAACTCTCACATCTTCCGTTGTTCACACACAGAACCTTGCAGAAGCCGAAAAATTTGAAGCCGAACTTAAAGCAGAGTTCCCAAATCTTAAATTCACTCCAATTGAAATTTTATCACTTAGTGTTTCTTGTCACATTGGTCCTGGTTCACTTGCAGTAACCCTTCAAAATAATGGTTTTCATGAATAATAAAAATAATTAGAAATTAAATAAAAATCACAAAAAAATACTCAAAATTAAGTTTTTTGCTTAAATTTTGAGTATTTTTTATTTGCTTTTGCGTTTTTATTCAAAGTAACCATTAATGGTGAGCACTGTTGTTTCACCTGCAGGAATGGTTATAACAGAGCCGTTAACTGATGTCACAGTCAAAACATTTGAAATGAGTGAGTAATCACCAGAATTAAGCATAACAGCATTTGATGAACCCACTTTAACCATTAAATTTGTCACAACAAAATTTTGTGGAAGTTCATCAACAATAGAAATAACATTTGCAATTGATTGCGAGTTATTGTTTGAAAGTGTGATATAATAACTTAAAATTTGCCTGGGATAAACTTCACTCACACTTGAAGTTTTTCTGCTGGTCACATTTGAGCCAGACACTCTTGAAATTGTTGAATTAGCATAACCACTAACAGTGCTGTCTGCAGTGTAACCAATGCCTTGAATTGAGTTTGTGATTAAACTCACTGAACTTGAAAGATTAAAAATAACTTGTGCTCTGTAAGTAAGTGTCATTGTTTGACCAACATTTAATTGTTGAAGTGCAAAGCCAAGCGGACTTGTTGAAACAGGAGTAACCGGATAAGTTGTTGAAAGAGTTGAAACGGTTGCACTTCCTGAAACATAAGCAAGGTTTCCTGCACCCAAATTGTCAATAATTCTCACCCCTGTTAAATAACTGCCTGTGTTGTTTGTGATTGTTACA
>JAFQBZ010000179.1 GCA_017399515.1 Clostridia bacterium
AATAAATTAGATAAATATTTAGTTATTGTAAGCAAAGCCGACCCAATGACACCTGAAAAAGAGGCTTGGTTTGCAAAGAACTTTGAATATGTGCCATATACTGATGAAGATGGTGCCAGCAAAATGGAAGTTGAAACTTTCAAGGCTTACACAGCATTCATTGAACATATGAAGAAAAAACATCATTTAGATATAGACGCTCGCTCTGTTTACAGAAACATTGAAACTCAAGAAGCGGTTTACAAACAAATGGTGGCTGAGTATGGCGAAGAATGGGCAAAAACTCATGTTGCACCACCATGGGCAACTGAGCATCACACAGCACTTGCTGTTGACTTTAGATATAAACCATCGTTTGTGCCTGAAGTTTTAAGAGCACAAGCAATCGCAGTTGCCAAAAAGACAGGGCTTCACAAAAAAGCCTTTGACCTTATTGAGCAAGAGGCTGTTAATTTTGGATTCATCAAGCGTTATGACGCAAGCAAAGAAAAAGAAACCGGATACCCAGGCGAGGCTTGGCACTTTAGATTTGTGGGAAAGGAACACGCAAAAGCAATACATTCATCAGGAATGTGTCTTGAAGAATATGTTAAACTTTTAACCCTTCAAAACCAGCAAGCAGAAGAAGCGGCTTACGGAAACCAACCAAGTTAATTTCAACTTTAAACACAAAAAAAGACCTTTAAAATTCAAAGGTCTTTTTGTTTTGATTATTTGTCTTGTTTAATTGTCTTTTCCAAAAATATTCTTTTTTCAAAAGCACCACGCTTTTTTGCTTTTTCTTCAGCCACTTGAATCACCTGTTCAAGGTTTGAACCTTCAACCTCTGCAAGTGCTTTCAAAATTTCAAGCATATCGGCAAGTTCTTCAACTCTTTCATTTCCAGCGGATTCAAGCACTTCGTTATATTCTTCAAAAAGTTTCTTTTCAAGTTCAGCCTTAAACTCTTGCTTATCAAGAATTCTGCACCTTGCAATTTCGCCATTTGCTTCAATGATTTCTGGAATTTTGTCACGAACAAGTTTATTAAAAATCTTTTCCATATCACACCCTATTCAGTTGCATAGTTGTCAAAATAGCCGGTGATTAAAACGATTGGAGTTCCCTTGTCACCAGAACCTGAAACAAGGTCTGAGAGTGAACCAACAAGGTCGGTGATTCTTCTTGGAGTTGTTCCAAGAGAAACTTTGCTTGTTTTTAAATCTTTTTCTTTATTTAAAATAAACTTTCTCATTTCGGCTTCTGCTTCAGCACCTGTTAAACCTTCAATGTTGTTATCAGCAACATATTTAAGTTTAATTTCACTTGGTGTTCCAAGAAGACCAGATGTAAAGCCAGGGCTAACAACAGGGTCAGCAAGTTCCCAAATTCCACCAACAGGGTCTTTGAATGCACCATCACCATAAACCATACATTCAATGGTTTTGCCGGTTCTCTTTTTCATTTCTGCTTGAAGTTTTTCAGCAAACTCTTGACCTGCTCTTGGGAAAAGTTTGAGTTGACCGTCTTTTGATTTGTTTGAACCAAGAACGCCATATTCTTCGTGGTAACCATGCTCTGTGCTTGGCTCACTTAAAATGTCAGTAAGCGAAAGTACTTTTTCAGCGCCGTTTGCTTGAAGAAGTTTCTTTGTTCTGTGTCTTGAGTGAATGTCTGCACCAATAACTTTTTTGGTGTATTTCAAAATTTCAGTTGGGTCATTACTGAGTATAACTTTTGCTTTGCCGCCACAAATTTCAAGATATGTTTTGATGTAATCCATACCTGTGAATGGGTGTTCAACGCTTCCAACAAGGTTGTAAAACTCTTCGCTTGTATATGCTTTATCAAATTTATAAACACCAAGTTCATAAAGTTTATCAATTGACACAAGTGGGTTGCCCACTTCATCAAATGGGTATGAAAGTTGAATGATAAGTTCATCAACGCCTTTAATAATACCCTCTAAAATGCCTGTGAAACGATTTCTTGAAAGAATTGGAAAAATTAAACCAACAGGGCCTTCTCCCATTTTTGCTCTAACATCGTTTGCAATGTCATCAGTTGTAGCAAGGTTTCCTTGACTTTTAGCAAGCACTGCTTCTGTAACAGCAATAATGTCTTTGTCCTTTAAATTTATTTTTCTTTCTTCAACGGTTGCAAGCACTGAATCTGCAACGATTGAAACAAGGTCGTCACCAGGACGAATGATTGGTGCTCTAACACCAAACGCACAAGTTCCGTAAGTTCTCATATTTTACCTCCTTATTGTAAAACAACAAGTTTATTTTAATTTTTTTAAAAGAGTGCTGTCAAATAAATCATAATAATCACGCAAACTTTTTCAATCTTTGTGTAATTTTGACAGCAAAATATTATGCAATCATAAAAAAGTGTGTTATCATTTTATTGCAAAGAAATAAAGGAGCGTTCATTTATGGCAGAAAAGTTAGTTTCAGTTATCGTTCCGGTGTTCAACGCCGAAAAATATGTGAACCGTTGTATCGATTCAATTTTAAACCAAACCTACGAAAATTTAGAGGTTATTTTGGTGAACGATGGAAGTGTTGACGGAAGCATTAAGATTTGTGAAAAGTGGCAAAAACTTGACAGTCGAGTTAAACTTATCACACAAGAAAATGCTGGTGTTTCTGCTGCAAGAAACACAGGAATCGAAAACGCAACCGGTGACTACATTTCATTTGTTGACAACGATGATTGGCTTCGCCCAGAGATGTATAAAGACCTTGTTAGACAAGCCCAAAAAGATAATGCTGACCTAACATTCTGCAAGTTTATTAATGTTGATAAATCATATAACAGAGAAAACATTAACGAAATCAACCTTTCACCTGAAAATTTAAAGCACCCTGAATTTTTCTTCTTGAAAAACAGAAAAGGAAACAACCTTTCAGGAATCATTGGTTGCTGCAACCGAATTTTAATCAAGAAAGAAATGCTCAAAAAACTTAAATTTGACACATCACTCAAGTTTGGTGAAAATGTGCTTTTTGTTTTGAACCTTGTGAAAAATGCAAAACGCATTTCAGTTGTTGACGAATATCTTTACAACCACTTCAAAGATTCAGACATCAAAACTTATGATGAAAATTACATCGAGCATTTGAATGCTTATCATAAAGCAGTGAGCAAATTTTTCAAAACTAACAATCTTGAACTTGGCTATCTTCTTGATAATGACTATGTTCACAAAGTAATCAAGGCATACATCAAAAACGACAACTTTGTGAGCGCAATGAAAGACGCCGAAGAATCAAACGAAATCTTCAAGGCTGCCCTTTCAAAAGCGAACTATAAAAAACTCAAAAAACTTAAACACACTGCAAAACTTAAATTTAAGAACTATTTAATTTTCCACAAAAAATGGAACTGTTACAAAAAGTTTTTCAAATAAAAAGCAGCACCTGTTTTCAAGGTGCTGTTTTTTGTTTGAGGGTAAAATTAATTTTAAAAAATAAAAAAGTTGTGCTAAAATTAAATCACAGGAGAATTTTATGGAAAAATCTAAAGTTTATTTTTCAAAGGAAATCACACCAGACTCACTTGTTAAAATGTTTGAAGTTTTAAATAAAACCCTTGCTGGAAAGGTGGCTATTAAACTTCATTCTGGTGAAAAAGGCAATCAAAATTATTTAAGACCAGAGTTTGTGAAAAACCTTGTCGAAAAAGTTAACGGAACCGTTGTTGAATGCAACACAGCATACGCTGGTCAAAGAAACACTACTGAAAAACACATCAAACTTATGGCTGACCACGGTTGGTCAAAACACTTTGATGTTGACATTTTAGATGGCAAAGAAGAAGACCTTGTGCTTGAAGTTGAAAATGGCAAAATTTTAAAAAACAACTATGTTGGTGGTGGAATCAAAAAATATGATTCTGCACTTGTGCTTTCACACTTTAAAGGTCACCCAATGGGTGGCTATGGTGGAGCAATCAAACAACTTTCAATCGGCTTTGCGTCATCAAACGGAAAGGCACACATTCATTCAGGTGGAAAAGTTTTGAGCCAAGCAACTGTTTGGAAAAACACTGCCCCACAAAATGATTTTTTGTGTGCTATGGCTGAATCTGCAAAAACCGTTGCTGATTATTTTGGTGACAACATTGTTTACATTAATGTTATGTGCAATATGTCAGTTGACTGCGACTGCTGTGCGGTTGCTGAAGACCCATGCATTGCTGACATTGGTGTGCTTGCTTCAACCGACCCTGTTGCAATTGATAAAGCGTGCGTTGACCTTGTTTATTCTTGCACAGACCCTAAAAAAAGTCATTTGATTGAGCGAATTGAAAGCAGAAATGGGCTTCACACAATTAAATGTGCAACTGAAATTGGGCTTGGCTCAACTGATTATGAACTTATCAACATTGACAACTAGGAGAACCCATTATGACATTTAGACTTGCAAACAGCAAAGACCTTCCAGCACTTGAAACAATGTACGCAAAAATTGCAGACAATCTCATAAAAAACAATATCAAAATTTATTGGAGCGCGTATTACCCTTATGCAGACTTTGAAGAGTTTGACATAAAAAATCAAAATCTTTATGTGCTTGAAGAAAATGAAAACATTATTGGTGCTTTTTGCTTAACCCCATCACACGAAAAAGCAAACCAAATTTCGTGGAAACACCAAACCGAAAACGCATTTTACATTTCAAAACTTGGAGTCAATATTGAAAATTTAAAACAAGGTGTTGGCAGCAAATTAATCACTCACGCAAAGCAAATTGCAAAACAAAACGGTGCTGAAACACTCAGGCTTTTTGTGGTTGACATAAACACACCAGCAATCAAACTTTATGAAAAGAATGGTTTTGAAAGAGCAAGTGACAAAACACAAGAATATCTTGAGTTCTATGATGTCACTCTAACCGAATTTGGCTATGAATTTAAACTTTAATAAAAAACAGCAATAAAAAAACACTGACAATTGTCAGTGTTTTTGTTTTATTAATTGTCACCAGGTTGTCCAGGATTACTTGGATTTTTTGATTGCTTTGCAACCCTTCTTGCCATTCCTTGAGAGAACAACTTTTCAAGACCTCTAATTCTAACAAATTCTTCAGGAGTTGTTGCTCTTGATTTTGCTGTCTTGATTTTTTCTTCAAGTTTATCAAGTGTTTTGTCGCCGTCCATTTCACGACCTGCAATAACTGCATCTTTTGCGCTTCCAAGTGAAATGATTTGTGCCCCACCAAAGCCAACAGCCTCAAGTGCGCGTCTGTGATGTTCTGGCATGTTTGGATTAAACACTTTGTGAATAACATTCACATTTTCTGGGTGTTTTGGGTCATTAGACCTTGTCACAACCACAATTGCGTCATAAAGCCCACGCTCTTCAATGTGACCAACAGTTGTTGGAAGACCCTTATAAGCAAAGTCGTGATTCTCTTGTGGAACCCATCTGCAAGTGCCGTCATATTCAAGATTGTCTTGACATCTTCTAAGCATACCTTCATTGCTTGTCATTTCGTCAGCCGCCATAACCACAATAACTCTTGCATAATCGCTGTTTGTAAGGTCTGTGATTGCACAGTTGATGATTGTATCATTTTTAAGAGTTTGGTGGATAATCATATTATATCCATTTGCTCTTGCATGCTCAATTGCTCTTGGTGTTGCTGCAAAACTGAGTTGGTCGGTGCACTCAGTGTAAATTTCTGGGTGAACCTGATTAATTTCATTAACATTAGGGTGATACATTCTATATTCATCATTATCAACCAAAATGAAATTTGTGCCATGGTTTTGCATTATGTTTGTGATAATGCCGCTCTTTCCTGAACCAGGTTGACCACCAACAATAAATGCAACAGGTGCAAGTGATGGGGTTTTTGTTTCAGCAGAACGAGCGAGTATTGTTTGAATGGTTTGTTCGAGCGTTTCAGGGTCAAGTTTGTTCCCTGCAATATACATTTGTTGTTCTGGAGAAAAATCTTCAATAGCCATTAGTTTTCTCCTTTAAGTGCGTTTTTGTAACCGTCTAAAACTTCATCAATAACCACTTCATTATTTTTTAAAATTTCTTCTTTCATTTGAACAAGTGCTGTTAAAAATGGATTGGTTGAATCATATCCATTTCTTGTTTCTTGAACGATAAGTCGTTCAACGATATCTTTTGCGATATCGATTTTGTTAATTTGTTCCATAAAATCCTTAAATTTTTTTCTTTAGTAAAAGTTAAGTTTTGAAAAGTTGTTTTAAAAAAACACTCTCCAACTTTCACTGTTAGTATTATACCCCACCCCAAAAAGTTAAGTCAACGCCAAACAAAACTCCGGCAATACCGATAATTTATACTGAGCATTAATAATTTTTATAATGCTCACAAAAAATAATAAAAAATAAATAAAAATACAATAAAAAATGCTGGAAAATCCAGCATTTATGTTTGTTATTCAGGTTTTGCGTCTTCACTTGCCTTTCTAATTGAAAGACCGATACGCTTTTTCGCCTTGTCAATGCTAATAACTTTAACAGTAACAATTTGACCAACAGTAAGTTCTTCACTTGGGTGTTTAATGAATCTGTCACAAATTTCACTGATGTGAACTAAGCCATCTTGGTGAACGCCAATGTCAACAAATGCACCAAAGTCAATAACATTTCTAACAGTGCCTTTAAGAACCATTCCTTCCTCTAAATCTTCAATGCCTAAAACATCGGTTCTAAGTTCAAGGTGTTCTGCTTCTTCACGAATATCTCTGCCAGGTTTAACAAGTTCTGCAACAATGTCATTAAGTGTTGGAACACCAATGCCAACTTCACTAGCAATTTTTTCTTCACCGGCTTCAGCCACAAGTTCAGGAAGTCTTGAAACCTTTCCGTTTTTAACATCTTCTTCTGTCATTTTGAAGGTTTTAAGAAGTTTCTTTGCGCTGTCATAACTTTCAGGGTGAACTGAAGTGTTGTCTAAAATTTCATCTCCGTCAGCAATTCTAAGGAAACCTGCGCATTGTTCAAATGCTTTTGCACCAAGTTTTGGAACATTTAAAATATCTTTTCTAACCCTGAACGCACCATTCTTTTCGCGGTAAGCCACAATGTTTTTAGCGATACCTTCATTAAGACCAGCAACACGCTTGAGTAAACTTGGGCTTGCAGTGTTGATATCTGCACCAACAGCGTTAACGCAGTCTTCAACAACGCCGTCAAGCACTTCGGTTAAGCGTTTTTGAGGCATATCGTGTTGATATTGACCAACACCAATTGATTTAACATCAATCTTGATAAGTTCAGCAAGTGGGTCTTGAAGTCTTCTTGCGATTGAAACCGCACTTCTAAGGTTAACATTATAATCAGGGAATTCTTCAGCACCAAGTTTTGAAGCCGAATAAACTGAAGCACCTGCTTCACTAACCACTGCATAGCCAACTTTTCTCTCTAAGGTTTTGATAAGGTCAGCAACAAAAATTTCACTTTCTTTTGATGCAGTTCCGTTTCCAATTGAAATGACATCAACTTTATGCTTTGAAATAAGCATTGTCATAATGCGTTTTGCTTCGTCAATCTTTTTAAATGGCTCTGTTGGATAAATTACATTTGTGTCAAGCACAGTTCCATTTTCGTCAATAACTGCAAGTTTGCAACCCATTCTATATCCTGGGTCGAAACCTAAAATTCTCTTGTTTTTGAGTGGTGCTTCCATGAGGAGTGGCTTTAAGTTAAGTTCAAAGTTTTTAATTGCTTGCTCGTTTGCATTGTCAGTAAGTTCACTTCTAACTTCTCTGTCAAGACTTGGCTCGATAAGTCTTGCAAATGAGTCTGCTTGAACTTCACGAAGAAGGTCAGCAAAAATTGTGTCTTTAATCTTATAAGCCTTTTCAATGATTTCTAAACACTTCTCAAGGTTCTTTTCAACAGAAACTTTAAGGAATGTTTCATTCTCACCACGGTTGATTGCAAGAATTCTGTGTGATGGAATTTTGCTGATTTCTTGCTTGAAGCCATCATAAATTGCATAAGTGTCGGCCTCACGCGCTTTGTCGTTGCCTTCTTTGTCTTCATATTTATTTGAGTTGTCAATAACTTCTTGCTTTTTCTTTTTGGTTTCTTTTTGTTTCTTCATCTCACTAGCAATAAAGCCGGTTTTTTGAATGAAGGTTCTAAGTTCTTTTCTAAGGTCACTATCATCACTGATTTTTTCAGCAACAATGTCTTTAGCGCCGGCAATGGCATCTTCAACGGTTTCAACACCTTTTTCGCTGTCAACAAATGCCGCTGCAATTTCTTCAATGGTTTTGCCGTCTGGCTTTTGTGCCATAAAGATGTCAGCAAGTGGCTCTAAGCCTTTTGCAATCGCAATGGTTGCCCTTGTTTGTCTTTTTGGCTTGAACGGACGATAAATATCTTCAAGTTCGGTAAGTGTTTTTGCTGCGTCGAGTTTTTTAACAATCTCGTCAGTAAGTTTACCTTGCTCATCAATTTGTTTAATAATAGTTTTTTTTCTGTCTTCAAAGTTTCTTAAATATTGAAGACGGTCTGCGAAGTTTCTAATGACTTGGTCATCTAAACTTCCATGCATTTCTTTTCTGTATCTTGCAATGAAAGGAATTGTGCTTCCTTCATCTAAAAGAGCAATAAGGTTAGAAGAATATTCTTCTTTAATATTAAACTCTTTCGCAAGCGCCTGATAAATTTCCATAAAATACTTCCTTCTACAACATCTAGCAACCCACAAAAAGCCATTTGCTTTTTATGACCGCCGTGAGATTATTATACCAAATCTTGCGCGAAATTCAAACCAATTAAAAATTTATTTGAAATTTATGCAGTTTCGACAAATTTGCACATAAAAAAAGAAATGACTTTCGCCATTTCTTTTGTTTTTAGAATGCTGTTAAACCACTGTCAGCAGTAACAATAGCACCACTAACCACAGCAGCCTCATCACTAGCAAGGAAAAGTGCAACATTTGCAATTTCAATTGCTTCAGCACTTCTTGTTCCAAAATTGCCAGCAAGCATAGCGCTTTGAAGACCTTTTTGGTCAGCAGTTGCAAAAAGTTTTGGATCTGTCATTTCAGTGTTGATTCCACCTGGGCAAATAGCGTTGCAACGAATGCCATCTAAACGGCAAGAAAATGCTGTGTTTTTTGTAAGACCAATAACAGCGTGTTTTGCCATTGTGTAAGCACAACCACTCTTTCCACCACAAATGCCAGCAATTGAAGCAACATTGACAATGCTTCCTTTTGTTTTGTTTTTCATAAACACATTAACAGCCTTTCTTGTTGCCCATGCTGGACCATAAACATCAACAGCCATAAGTCTTTGAAGAAGTTCTGTATCAAGGTTTTCAACCGGTGCGAAATTATCCATTAAACCAGCATTATTGATAAGAATATCAAATTTGCCAAATTTTTCAACTGCAAAATCAATCATTTTTGCGTTTGTTTCTTCAAGTGAAATGTCACCAGCAAAAGCAACAATTTCTCCTGGAAGTTTTTTGCTTTGTTTTTCAAGTTCAGCAAGTCTTTCTGCTCTTCTTGCAACAGCAACAACTTTTGCACCTTCTTTTGCAAATAAAAGTGCGATGTCTCTGCCAACGCCACTAGATGCACCTGTAACGACAGCAACTTTGTCTTTTAATCTCATAATTGTTCTCCTTTTTTATCTTTTCGACATTCTCAATATAACTAAAAATAAATATCTTTGTCAAACTTCTTTATTTATAATTGAAAATTTTTAATATAATTAAAATAAAACAAATGACCCTGAAATGTAAATTTGAAAAACTTTTTTAAATTTTCTTTGACAAAACTTTTTATAAATTTATACTTAAATGTGTAGGAGATATAATATGAAAATTGCAATATCAATGGAATCGACCTGTGATCTTCCAAAAGAAGTTATTAAGAAATACGGTTTTGAAACAATCGCTTATTCAGTTATTCTTGGCGACAACATTTATGAAGATGATGAAACTTTGCAAGCCAAAATTTTGGAATATGTTGAAAAAACAAAAGTGCTTCCAAAAACAAGCGCGTTGAATGAAATTCAATATAAAGAATATTTTAACAGTCTTTTAGAAAGATATGATGCAGTTGTTCATATCACACTTTCAAGCGGACTCACCTCTTCAGTTGCACACGCAGAAACCGCTGCTGAAAAAATGAAGAATGTTTATATTGTTGACTCACTTTCACTTTCAACCGGCATTTCGCTTCTTGCAATCTATGCAAAAGAACTTGCCGATGCAGGAAAAACTCCTGAAGAAATTGTTGAAAAAGTTAAAGCAAGAGTTCCTTATGTTCAAGCAAGTTTCGTTGTTGAACGCCTTGATTATTTATATAAAGGTGGCAGATGCAGTGCCCTTTCACTCTTTGGTGCAAACCTTTTGAAAATTCGCCCACAAATTGTGGTTGCAGACGGAAAAATGAAGCCTGCAAAGAAATATCGTGGAAAAATGCCAAAGGTTATTGAGTCTTACTGTGCAGACACTCTTGAAGAGTTTAACAATGCTGATAAGAAAGTTGCATTCATCACATACACAACAGCAACAGAAGAAATGATTGAACCTGCAAAAAAAGCGTTGACAAATGCAGGATTTAAAACTATAATTGAAACACAAGCAGGTGGAACCATCACATCACACTGTGGTGAGCATGTTCTTGGAATTTTGTATCTTAATGACGGAGACAAAATTCAATAATCAATGTTGGAATTTAGTTTATAAGAAATTATAAACAAATTCATATATCCATATAATTTGTATGGAAAAAGAAAAAAAGCATAACTATTCACTCCCTTTAAAGTTATGCTTTTTTTCGTGCTTAAAATTTTAACATTAAATCAAATAAAAAAGACCAGCAAACTTGCCGGTCTTTAATCTTCTAAACCTAATAAAAAATCAACTGTCACTCCAAAAAACTTTGCAAGTATTATGAGATTATCACTAGTAATATCATTAACACCTGTTTCCCACCTTGAAATGGTTGAATTTCCAAATCCTGTTAATTCGCCGAGTTTTTTCGTTGACAGCCTCTTGTCTGTTCTTAATTCTTTTAATCTTTCACAAAATTTTCTCATACTCACATATTATTCCGTTTTCGTATCAAAAACATTGACAATCCGTATGCGTATCAATATAATTTTGTGATATAAGGTGGTTAATTATGTATAGTGAAGAAAATAAATATGATGTTTTAGTAATAAAATCATACTTAAAGGTAAACAAACTCTCAAAAAAAGAGTTTTGTAAATGTTGTGGCATTGAAGAAAAAACTCTAAATAAATTATACAATAATAGAACAGATATTTTAGTTAGTGATTTAATAAAAATATCAAATGAATTAAAAATTCCTGTTGCAAGCCTTTTTAGTTGCGAATTTTATTCAAAAGTTCAAACTCGATTTATTTTATAAAAAAGACCAGCAAACTTGCTGGTCTTTAATCTTCTAAACCTAACATATAATTTGGCGTAACACCAAAAAATTCACAAATTAACAACAGTGCATCAACGCTTGGCGACATTGCCCCATTTTCCCAACGAAGTATGGTGGTGTCACGAACACCAAGAGCCTC
>JAFQBZ010000180.1 GCA_017399515.1 Clostridia bacterium
AATCCACCAGAATTTTTAAATCCTGGAACAATTCCAGCCGAACTTGAAAATGAAGAAGAACATCTGTTAGATGAACTTAACAATTTGTGTTGTGTAAGCGATATTACAATTAATAACAAAATTCCTAATAATGTTAATAGTGGATCAGCACTTTCATTATTAATCGCACAAGATGAATCACGATTATCATTAACTGCTGAACACATAAGAAACGCTATTCAAAAAATTGGCAACTGTATAGTTAGACTTTATAAACAATACGCAACAACAAAAAGATTAAATAAAATTTTAGATGACAACGGAACACTTGAATTATTTTATTGGACAAATTCAGACCTAAACTCTGATGACATCATTTTAGAATTTGATAATGAACTTGAAGAAACAGTTAATGATAAACGGGAATACATTTTAAAATTATTTAACGCAGGATTATTGTCTGATGAAAATGGAAATATAAGTTCAAGCACCAAAAATAAACTCTTAATGATTTTGGGATTAAATAGTTGGGAATCTTATGAGTCAACCGATGAACTTCATAAAAAACGAGCAAATCGTGAAAACATTGAACTTATAAAACTTGAAAAACCACTATCTATTGACAACCACACTATACATATTGAAGAACATATTAGGTATCTAATTTCTGACAATGCAGAAAATTTAGACATGGAATTAAAAAATAAATTACTAAAACATATTGAAGAACATAAACAAGTTCTTCATTAAGGAGATTTTATGAATGAAAACACATTAGAACAACCAAATCTTGATACTGAGAACAATCAAATTGATGATTCAACTTCTTCAGAAAATCAAGAAGGCTCTATGATTGGCAAATTTAAAGATGCAAAAACTTTACTTGATGCATACAACAATTTACAAGCAGAATTTACAAGAAAAAGTCAAAAATTAGCAGAATTTCAAAAAGAATATGAAGAAAATGCGAATTTTAAAACTTATAATTCTTTAGATGATTTTATTAAAGACACCTCTGATAGCGATAAATATAAAAATGAAATTTCGGAGATTTTAGTTAAAGATAATGAATTAAACAATCTGCCAAACAAGTATCAAGTGGCTTATAAACTCATCAAGAATGCTGAAAGTAAACTTGCAGATAATTTAAACAGCCAAGAATTTCTAGATAAATATATTTTAAATAATGAAAACATTAAAACACAAATCATTAATAATTATTTATCTACACTAAACAATATTTCACCGGCTCCCAAAGTTATATCTAGCAACTCGACAAATATTCACTTTTCACCAAACACAAGCAAACCAAAAACTTTAAAAGAAGCAGGGGAAATATTTTCAAAAATGCTTAATTAGGAGAAATAATGGTAACTTTAGCAACAGCAGACAACGCATTAAAAGAAGTATATTTAGATGTTGTATCTAACCAATTAAACACAACAATCAATCCACTTCTTTCAAAAATCAACCAAACATCATCTGATGTGTGGGGAAAAGAAATTAGAAAAATTGCACCTTACGGCATCAATGG
>JAFQBZ010000181.1 GCA_017399515.1 Clostridia bacterium
GAAAAAGATAAAATTGTAGATGCACAGTTTCAAACATTTGGTGGTGTTGTGGCAATTGCTTGCTCAAGCATCGCAACCACTCTTATGATTGGAAAATCATTAAAAGAAATTAGAAACATTACAACAAACACAATTTTAGAAATTGTTGGTGAAGTTCCTGAAACAAAAATGTATATCGTGCAAGCAGTTGTTAGTGCGATTTATGGTTCAGTTGATAGTTACTTCAACAAATCAGCAAAAAACGATGACTAATAAAAACAAAAAGGCAGGTGCAACCTGTCTTTTTTTTATTTCCTATTGAAATGTTAATATAATTATGTTATAATAACTTGTAGGGAGTGAGTTTATGTATTTTGAAGACTTAAATTTTTTAAATTTGCCAGCAGTAAAATTCAAAAGACCAAATGCTAAAAATTTGGATTCTTTTTACGCTGACATTTTTAAAAAGTTTAGCATTGATGAAGATAATGGAATTAAATGGAAAGATGAAGCCTATGAAGCATTAATCAAAGATGATAAAGAAGCAATAGCAAGGCTTGAAAGAGAAGGTGGAAAAATTATTTTTGTTGATGATGCTATTGATGTTTTGATTGATAATTATATGCTTGAAGGTGGGTTAAGTGAAGAGGCTGCAAATTCACATAAAAGCACCATTTTAAAAGGTGGATACATAAAAGATATTGAATTTAAACATAGTCCTGAACAAATTGTTTTCACGACAAAATTTGGAACTTTTAAGGCTTCAAAGTTGTCAGAAGTTTTTCCTGTTTTCAAACAGTTTCCGGGAATTGAAACAAGAGATAGACACAGCAAGTGCCACGCGGCTTCAATTGATGTTTCATCGGTTTTAATGGATAAACATAAAGTTGCAACCGGTTATGTTTATATGTTTGGTGAGGGTGCAAAATATTTGCATACATGGATAGAATTAAAATTTGACGGAAGAGATTTTGTTATTGATACAACCAGAAATTTGTTTACACCGAAAAAGTTTTATTATTATATAAGAAATATTGAAGGTCCGGTTTATAAAATTTCTCCAAAAACAATAGAAAAAGAAATGCATATACTTGAATATTTAACTCATCATAATGATTGGCTTTCAAAACTTTATCTTTCAAACCGTCATCAGGCACTTCAAGTTTATAAAATTTTGAAGGCTGAAGAAGAACGCGAGAAGATGCAAGACCCATTATATCAAGCAGCAAAACACTTTAGAGAGTCTATGATTGCTGCAGATAAAAGAGATAAAGGTTCAAAGAAAAAATCAAAAACCGAGCCGTCACAAATGCAATAAAACATAAAGTATTAATATTTTTTGTTGACTTAAATTTTGCATTTGGGGTAAAATTTTGGTATGGAAAATAAAAAGGATAGATTTGAATTTGCAAGGTTCTTTTTTGTTGGGTGCTTAACTACGCTGCTTGACATGTTTGTTATGGGTGTGATTTTGTATCTATTTGATTCAAGTTTATATCCAAATTTTTACAATGTTTGGTTTGGGCAGGCAGGTGAGCCAAGCACAACTGCAACTGTTATTGGAACAGGTGTTGGCTTTATGCTTGGAATTATTGCAAGTTATCTGCTATCAATTTTTTATGTTTATAAAGACAAGGGAAATTCAAGAACGCTAAAGGGTGCAGTTTTATTTTTTGCACTTGCCATTGGTGGAATGGCACTCAATATGGCAGGAATGTGGCTTGGGTATGACATTATTGGAATAAATGAATGGGTGACAAAAATTGTGATGACGCTTATCACATTGTTTTACAATTATTATTCTCGAAAAATCTTTATTTTTAAAAAATCAAAATAAAAAACACGCTGTTAGTTTGGCGTGTTTTTCTTTTGTTCATTTTTAAGTTTAATGAAACAGTCATAACAAAGTGCTTTATATCTCTCGTTTCCACCAATTTCAATAATTGAGCCGCGAGTGACAATTCTTCCATTTGAAAGTCTTGCGTTAATGTTTGCTTTTCTGCCACAAGCACAAATTGATTTAAGTTCAACAATTGAGTCTGCAATTTCAATCAAACGCTTGCTGCCTTCAAAAAGTTTTGTTCTAAAATCTGTTTTTAAACCATAGCACAAAACCGGAACATAAGCAGTTAGTTCTTTCAGTTGATTTATATGTGATTCGGTGCAAAATTGACATTCATCTAAAATGATGACACCGATAGGGTTTTGTTTATTATGCTTTTTGAATAAGGTTTTAAGGTTTGTTTTTGATGAAAAACCAATGGCTTCCGCTTCAAGACCTATTCTGCTTTTGACAAACTTTTTGCCATCGTGGTCATCACGAGTGTCTTTGTCTGGTTTTAACAAAAGCACATTATAGCCTTGTTGTTCGTAGTTAAATTTTGCCATAAGCGCTTGAGCAGATTTAGAGCAGCCCATAGCACCATATTTAAAATAAAGTTTAAATGACATAAGCGTGTTCCACCTAAAAATTTATTTCTAAATTCATTTTAAAACTTAAATTTTGTGAAATCAATAATAAATCATAAATTTTTCAAATTTTATTATAATTGTATAAACTTGTCGAAAATGCACACAATAAGTGCAGGAGGTATTTCAATGGAAAATTATTGCAGAGGTGCTATGCTTGGGCTTGTTTCAGGTATGGTTATCGGTGGAATTCTTGTGGCTAAACATAAAAATTTAGCAGCAAAAATTAGAAAAGGACTTGGAATTGCAGAAGAAAAAATGCAAGAAGCCAAAGAGTTTATTGAAGAGAAAATTGAAGAAACAAAAATGGAATTTTCAAGTGATTGTGGTGCTGGTGGTGATTGCTATGGAAATTGCTGCGATGAAAAGTCTAATTTTGACAAATTGAAAGATTCACCAAATAAAGATTTTGGTAAAAAATCTAAAAACTAGGCAAAAAAATTAGACAACTTATTTAATTTGTGTTATTATTCATTTGTAGATAGTTAATAAGGGGTGCTAGAAGTGAAAATTATCGCACTAGATATTGGAACAGTTAGAATTGGTGTTGCAACTTCTGACATTATGGAGATAATTGCATCTGCATATGAGTCATATAGAAGAAAAAACACTGATGAAGATGTTAAACATATCGCACAACTTGTT
The DNA here is from genome assembly GCA_017399515.1 of Clostridia bacterium. GTDB lineage: Bacteria > Bacillota > Clostridia > Christensenellales > UBA1242 > RGIG1681. Next base: position 3,094 of record JAFQBZ010000181.1, read on the forward strand.
AGCAGTCTAAATGCTGGGCTTGTCGTGATTGGTTTGCCATTAAAAATGGACGGAACTGAAGGGCAGAGCGTTGAAATGGCAAAAAATTTTGGCGAAGAACTTGCTAAAGTTGTTTCCGTTCCTATTTGCTATCAAGACGAACGACTCTCAACCGTAACAGCTCAAAAAATTCTTATCGAGTCTGGAATGAGACGCGAAAAGAGAAAAGATAAAGTTGATAGTCTAGCAGCAACAATTATTTTGCAAACATACCTTGATAAAAAATCAAATTTAAAAGTATGATTTGCGCTAAAAAATTAAGAGTTAGGAGAGAGTAAAATTATGGCAGATGAAGAAAAATTACAAGACGAAAACCTTCCAGAATCAATGGAACATATGGAAAATGACGATGATGATATCGTTACATTGCTTTCAGCAGAAGGTGAAGAAATTGATTTCGTTGAAATCGCAGGTATCGCATACAAGGGTTCATTCTATGCAATTTTGCAACCAGTTGAACTTTTAGATGGTATGGATGATGACGAAGCATTAGTATTCAAAGTAACAAGAGGCAAAGATGGCGAAGACAAGTTCGAAATCGAACTTGATGACAGCATCATCGATGCAGTTTTTGCTGAATACAACAAACTTCTTGATGAAGCAATCGCTGGCGAAAACGCAGGTGAATAATAACAAATTTTAAAAGAGCAGGTTTATGCCTGTTCTTTTTTTTGTGATTATTTTATAAATATATTAAAAAAACTATTGCCAAAATTGTTTTTATGTGGTAAAATTTCGCTATCACACATTTGTGGTGATGTTTTTAGTGTTGCACAAAATTAAAATTTTTCAGTGATTTTGTGTTCTAAAAGCAGTTGACCCACAAAGAGGGATAAACAAAAGGAGAATAAAAATTATGGCAGTTGTATCAATGAAACAACTTCTCGAGGCTGGTGTTCATTTTGGTCACCCAACAAGAAAATGGTGTCCAAAAATGAAAAAATACATTTTCACCGCAAGAAATGATATCTATATCCTTGACCTCGAAAAAACTGTTACTTTAATTGACGAAGCATACGCATTTGTTAAGTCAGTTGTTGAAGCAGGCGGAAACATCCTCTTCGTAGGAACAAAGAAACAAGCAAAAGACGCAGTTATCGAAGAAGCACAAAGAGCAGGTATGTTCTATATGGGTAACCGTTGGCTTGGTGGTACTCTTACAAACTTCAAAACAATTAGAAGTAGAGTAGACAGACTTTCAAAATTAAATCAAATGGAAACAACAGGTGAATTCGACCTTCTTCCAAAGAAAGAAGTTCTTGAACTCAAGGCTGAAAGACAAAAACTCGAAGATAACCTTGGCGGTATCAAAGAAATGAGAAGTCTTCCTGCAGCATTATTTGTTGTTGACCCTGGCAAAGAATACATTGCAGTTCGTGAAGCAAAGAGCCTTGGAATTCCTATCGTTGCTCTTGTTGACACAAACTGTGATCCAGATGATGTTGACTATGTTATTCCTGGAAACGACGACGCTATTCGTGCTGTTAAACTTATTGCTGGTGCTATGGCTGACGCTTGTATCGAAGCAAGAGAAGGCGCTGAAGGACCTGCAAAAATTAAAGAAGCAGAAGCAGAGGCTGAGGCTGCTGCAAATCCTGCTCAAGAAGAAGTTAAGGCTGAAGAAATCGTTGAAGAAGCAAAAACTGAAGAAGTTAACGCTTAAATTTAATTTTTAATATAAGGAGAATAAAATTATGTCATTATCAGAAGATATCAAAACACTTCGTGAACAAACAGGTGCAGGTATGCTTGATTGCAAAAAAGCACTTGAACAAAATAATGGAGATATGGACAAGGCTGCAGACTGGCTCCGTGAACAAGGTATTGCTAAGGCTGCTAAAAAGCAATCAAGAATTGCTGCTGAAGGTTCAGTTTTCTTATATAACCACATGAACGGTAAGATTGGCGTTATGCTTGAACTTAACTGCGAATCTGATTTCGTTGCTAAAAACGAAGACTTCCAAGCACTTGGACACGACATCTGCTTACACATTGCAGCAAATGCTCCAAAATATGTAAGAAGAGAAGAAGTTGAGGCTAGTGATCTTGAAAAAGAAAGAGAAATCTTAAGAGCACAAGTTATCAACGAAGGCAAGCCAGAGGCTATGGCTGATAAAATTGTTGACGGAAAAATCAGCAAATTCTACAAAGAAGTTTGTTTGCTTGAACAACCATTTGTTAAGAATCCTGATATCACTGTTGAACAACTTATCAACGATTCAATCTTAAAGATTGGTGAAAAAATCACAGTTAGAAGATTTGCTAGATTTGTTATGGGTGAAGGTCTTGAAAAGAAGAACGAAAACTTCGCTGAAGAAATCGATAAGCAAATGAAGGCTTAATTTTGAAATTAAAAACACAGGTTCGCCTGTGTTTTTTTTGTAATGAAATTAGAGTTTTTTAGTCGTTATTGACAAAATGAGCAAATGGGTTATAATTAATTTTGTTTAAGGGGGAATTATGGATAAAGAAAGTTTTGAAAGCGCCGCTATTTGGTACGCTAATTGGAATGGTCATTCTAGTTTTCCAAGATATTATGGTGTAAGAGATGCATTTATTGATTCACTCACAAGTGAAGAAAAAGAAATTATGACCAAACTTGGATATTTTGATTCATCAACAAAAAATGGAAAGAGATTTGAAAAAGCAATTCAAAGAACTTCAGGAAAAGACAAAGTTGATGCTGATTTTTATGCAATGTATAATGAAGCAATGGGAAAGGCAAGTTCTCAAGCAGAACCAGACCAACCTGGAAATTGCTAAAATATAAGATGGTATAACGCTATACCATCTTTTTAAAACGCTTTTTATTAACAAAAAATCAAAAAAATCAATATTTTATAATATGAAAATAATTTTATTTGTTGCTTTTGCTAATAAAATAATTGATAATCACAAAAAAAAATAGTATTATATTGTTGAGACAAAAGGAGATAATATATTTATGATTACAAACAATGAAAATGTAGATTTAATTTTTGAAACCTACAAAGAAGAAATTGACAAAGCCGTTAAACATTATGAAAGTGAACTTGCATCTGTTCGTGCAGGCAGAGCAAATCCTCATATTTTAGATAAGATTTTGGTTGACTATTATGGCACACCAACTCCAATTCAGCACATGGCAAATGTGTCTGTTCCAGAGGCTAGACAACTTATGATTTCACCTTGGGATGTTTCTAATGTGAAAAATATTGTTAAAGCAATTATGGCTTCAGATCTTGGAATTAACCCAACTGATGATGGAAGAGTTATTAGACTTAATTTCCCAATGCTTACAGAAGAAAGAAGAAGAGAACTTGTTAAAAACACAAGAAAGTTAGTTGAAGAAACTAAAGTTGTTTGCAGAAATGCTCGTCGTGATGCTATGGACGAACTTAAAAAGTTAAAGAATGATTCAGAAATCACTGAAGATGAAAAAGCAACTTATGACAAAGAAGTTCAAAAAATTCTTGACGAAGTTTCAGTTAAAATTGACAAGATGATGGACGAAAAAGAAAAAGAAATTATGCAGGTTTAATATGTTTGACTTTGATAGTCTTATTGGACTTGAAATTGAAAAGGCGAAAGCACTTTTAAATGATGCCGGATTTAACAATATTGAAATTGTTTTAAACACCGACAAAAGACAAAAATATGAATGTGACACAATTTTAGTTTGTGCTGTTAGAGTTGCAGATGACAGCATAAGGCTTATTTGTGGTGAATTTTTATTTCAACTTAAAGGGGAAAATGTATAATGTTTTTTAAAAAGAAAAAACAAGTTGAATATGACAAAGCAACTTTGCCAAAACATTTGGCATTTATCTGTGACGGAAATAGAAGATGGGCAAGAAGCAGAATGCTTCCAACACTTCTTGGGCACAAAGAAGGCGTTGAGGCAATTAAAAGAGTTGTAAAACGCTCTGCTGCTATTGGTTTGGAGAATTTAACATTCTTCTGTTTTTCTACTGAAAATTTTGATAGAAGCAAAGAAGAAGTTGATTATTTATTTGATTTATTTAGAGGTTTAACAAAGTTAAAACAAGACTTTATTAAAGATGGATATAAATTCCATCATTGTGGTGATAAATCACTTCTTCCTCAAGATATGCTCGACATTATTGATGAAATGGAAAGAGATACTGCTGGTGGAAAAACCGGAACAGTTAACATTGCCATGGCGTATGGTGGAAGAAATGATATTGTTAATGCTGCTAAAAAAATGATAAAAGAAAAAGTTAAGCCAGAAGACATCACTGAAGAATCTTTCAAGAAATATTTATCAACCGGAGATATGCCTGATATCGACCTTTTGGTTAGAACAAGTGGTGAAAGAAGAATCAGCGGCTTCATGCTTTATAATATGCCTTATGCTGAACTTTATTTTGTTAAGAAACATTGGCCAGCATTCAAGGGTGAAGATATTGATGATTGCATTAGAGAATTCCATTCTCGTCATCGTAGATTCGGCAAATAAAGGGGGAAATTATGCTAAAGAGAA
>JAFQBZ010000182.1 GCA_017399515.1 Clostridia bacterium
AATATCCTTATAACTTTAGTTTGGTTTTTTTATAAACAAATTATGCAAAGATATATTGTTTTTAAAATATAACCATTACAATTTAATATTTTATGTTTGACAATAATCACCACGAATATTAAAATTGAATTAGGAGAAAATTTATTATGGTTATAATGTTTGTTAGGCATGCCGATGATGTTAATGATGTGATTACCGAAAGGGGAAGAAAAAGATGCGAACTTATGATTGATTATGAAGAGCAATTTGAGTTTGCAAAAATTTATTCATCTCCGGCTAAACGATGTGTTGAAACAGCAAAAGAACTTACAAAAAAATTTGATGTTGAAATTGAAATTGACTATGATTTGGTTGAAAGAGAAAAACTTATTGGCAGAGTTCCTAAAAACGAAAAGGAACAAGAGTGGTATGATAACTATTTAAACCCTGAATTTTCTTTTAAAAATCCTGAAGGCTGCAAAGAGTTTATTGATAGAACTTTCAGGTGTTTTAGAAAAATTATTAATAATCATTTTGATAAAAATGAGAATGCAATTATTGTTGCGCATAGTGGAACAACTTATGCATTATCTGCTTTTGTCAATGGCATTCGAAAGGGTGAAGATATAAAGTGGGTGCGTGTTGGAAATTGCGCTAAACTTTATTTTGAAATAAATGAAAAGGTGTAGGTTATGCAAAAGATATTTTATAATGCTAGATTTATAACAATGAATGATAAACAAAAATCTGCAGAAGCAATGCTTGTTAATGATGACGCGATAGTTTTTATGGGCGAAAAAGAAGAAGTTTTGCAAATGAAAACTGATGAAACTGAACTTATTGATTTGAATCAAAAAATTGTTATGCCTACATTTTTTGATGTGTGTGCAGATGTTTATTTGGAAATTGAAAAGAGATTAAAAACTGCAAATAATGATAAATTTATTGAAAAAACTGCAGAAAATGATGAAAATTATGAAAAATTTGATAATTTTAAGCACTACAAAAAAGAATTTTTAATTATTCAAGATGAACTTTTAAAACTTGGGATTACAACCATTCAAGAAAAAATTTCATCTAAAGAAGAGTTTGTTTTTTGGAAAAAAATTTCTGAAGATGGTTCTCTTAAAATTGATGTGATTGGTTATGTTGATTTTGTGAGAAATAAGCAGATAATGGATGATAATTGCAGGTCATACAGAAAATATAAAAAACATTTTAGACTTGGTGGTTATCACATTTCTCTAGATGGTCTTTTAATTAACAGAAAAGCGTGTCTTACAAAAAAATATCCTAAAGAAAAAAATTATTCAGGTTATTTAGAGTTGGGGCTTGAACAATTAAAAATTATTATAAAAACTGCACTTGAAGAAAAGAAACAACTGATGGTTTTTGCTGATGGTGACAGGTCGGTTAAAGAATTTTTGCTCACATATGAAGAACAGGTAAAAGAAAAACCGGTTGAAGATAATTATAGACCTGTGATTGTTGGTTCAAATTTTGTAAACAAAAAAACATTGAATCTATTTTCAAAGTTCAATGTTATGGTTTGTTTTAGAATTGATGAGTTAATGGAAAATTATGATACATTCAAGTTATATTTTGGAAAGTCTAAACTTAAAAAACTTATACCACTTTCTGTTTGCAAAAAGAATGGATTAAAAAATTTATTATGTTCAACAAATAATTTTAATACTTTTAATGTTTATAAATTTTTGACATCTAAAGATAAATTGCATAATAAAATTTTTGGAAAGAAATCTGTTTTTGAAGAAAATGATATTCTTGAAATGCTCACAACAACTCCAGCATATTATGCGTTTGATTTAGACCAAAAAGGATTTTTTGATAGTGGCAAAAAAGCAAATTTTCTTGTGCTTGACAAATCTTTAAATGATGAAAATGTTAGTGTTGAGCAAATTTATTTAGACGGTGAATTAATTTTTGAAAACAATAAAAAATAAGGACAACTGTCCTTATTTTTTTAATATTCATCTTTTGTTGTTAAGTCGTGACTTAAAGATAATGTGATTTTATCAATATTTGAATATCTGTTTGAAAGATTATTAAAAACAAGTGGAGTGTTTATGAAATCATCATCGAAGGCTTTTTCAAAGAAATAATAGTTATTTGATTCATCTTTCAAAATTAAATAAGCATTAACACTTATTGTGTCAAAATAAATTTCAAGACAAACATCAAGTTGAAACTTATTGTTTTGAATAGGTGTTGCTGTTGTTAGATATGAAGTTTTTGAAACAATTTGATTTGTGTCATTTGCAAAACTTTCATAAGTTGCATCTTTTGAATAATAGTATAATAAGTTAGAATGAATCGTTGAAATTTCACTAAATTTTCCTGAAAGGTTAGGTGTTGAATCTAAATCGTTAGCAATTGGAAATATTGCAACACCTAAGGTTTTGAAATTTTCGAATGTGGCTGAAATGTTTAAATCATCTTTTAGAACTATTGAGTTGTTGTGAATATCATAATTTTTAGAACCGTCAGTGAAAGTGGATAAAATTTTTCCTGTTTTAAAATTTATATAGTTTGAATTGCTTAAATGAAAATCTGTGTTTAACTCAGTGTTAAAAGAAACTGAAAATGTTGAATTATGTGGAAGCATAATTTTTGTTTCACTTATCACTGCTTTGTCATTATTTTCATTGTTATAAATAATGTTTGTATATTTATCAAATGTTATAGAATGATAACCAAGTGCTGAATAATATTCTTCATTTGCAGTTGAATTGCTGCTGTTATCATCATTGTTTGAGCAGGCTGGAAGAATTATTATTAAGGTAATTATCACCAAAGATAAAAATATATTAAAAAATCGTTTCATAAATTCCTTATTCTTTAGTAAAATA
>JAFQBZ010000183.1 GCA_017399515.1 Clostridia bacterium
AATAACGCTTGCTTGTCTTGGACCAGAACTGCGAAAGGCTCAAGCACAATATGAAAATGGTTTAGTTGCAAAAAAATTACCCAACAATTCCCAGGGATTATTATGCCATTTTGACGGAAGCCAACAACAAGCCAACAATAAGCCAACAGCAAGCCAGCCTAGTCCTTTTTATAATAGTAATATAATAAATAATAATATAATAAACCAATCCATTCCAATCCAAAAAAATGAGAACTGCGCAAGCGAACAGAGTTCATCTGTGAGCCAAGGTGAAATTTGCGAACAGAAAAAATCAAACCAGGAAGAGCGCGAGTTCTACGCGAGCGTCTTAAAAAATAACATCGAGCGCCTTGAGAATATAACGCTGCAGAGCAAGATGGATACTCTGGTTGAACGAATTGCTGCCACCAAAACGGCGTTCCGAATCAAAAAAGAGGAAGTGCTGCCAGAAAAAGTGCTTTGCAAAATGGTTGACATCTTCAGAACAGATGACATCAACAAAATTGAATCACGCCTTGCTTCAGTTTTCCACGATTTGTTAAACCGTGAAAAGGTGACAGATAAATTCAAATATCTAGTGTCGTCAATGTATAGAGAGGCGTGTGACAGTTTTTAAAATTTTTTAATTATTTTTAAAAACCCCTTGACAATACGCCAACAATGGCGTATAATATAAGTAATAAAACAAGAGAGGTTAGATTTATGAAAAATTTTAAACAAGTTGGAACTTATGGTGTTGGTTGGAATTTTCCTGTAATTTCAAACGGTGAAGAATTTTATGTTGTAAACGAAAAAGAATGGAACGGTGAATTTTATTTTAATTGCTGGAAATGTGAAAATGAAATAGGTGAGTTTAATCCTGAATTTGATAATAACAAATACCATATAAAAGAAGTTTGCCAAGGCGTTGGTGAACCAGATGAAGATGGCGATTATGATTCTTATGAAGTTGTTGATTATGAAATCTATGTGGGGTAATTGATTATGATATTCAGAGGTATGCCAGGTGAATTTATCGAATTGATAAATGAAATCTTGGAAGATATTGATTTAAACGGAAAAGAGTTTAAAGTTATTGCAATTAAAGATAGGCAAACAAATCAAATCAATGATTATGAATTGCCTGGGCAGAAAAAAATTCTAATAATCGATGAAGAACGCATAACTATGAGTTTATTCGATTTGTTAATTTTATTTATTTATCAAAACGCGCCAAAGGAACTTCCACAATATGCTTGCGTAATTTTAGCAGGAAGAAATGTGTTAAATCTAACACAAAAACAGATGGCAGAAAAACTTGGTGTTAATTTTAGAAATTATCAAAAATGGGAAGCAGGCGAAGTAAGACCAAGTTTGGAAAATATTTTAAAGTTATGTTCTATGTTTGAAATTAAACCAGAGTATTTTCTTTAAAAAAACAAAAAAAGATGGCATTTTTGCCATCTTTTTGGGGTCAAGAAAGTTGCGAAAATTCTCTAAACACTGATATTTTCAATGGTAGGCTCAGCCTGTTAATCGATAGGCCGTAGGTTCGAACCCTACCTGGGGAGCCAAATTTCAATATATTGTGCTAATTCCGTTAAAAAATCACAATATTTTGA
>JAFQBZ010000184.1 GCA_017399515.1 Clostridia bacterium
AAATAATCATAAATCCACATTTATATTTTTCTTTAAGATTTTTAAATGTTTTGATTAAACTGTTAAAACTCCAAAGGTCAATGCCGGCTTCTGGTTCATCAAACACAGCAAGTTCACTTTGTCTTGCAATAATGGTTGCAATTTCAATTCTTTTAAGTTCACCACCAGAAAGTGAACCATCGATATCTCTATCAATATAATCACGCGCGCAAAGACCAACATCAGAAAGATATTTGCAGGCATCACCAACAGAAATTTCTTTTCCTGCCGCAAGAGAAATCATTTGTTTCACAGTGATTCCTTTAAACTTAACAGGTTGTTGAAAAGCAAAACTGATTCCAAGTTTGGTTCTTTCAGAAATTGAAAGGTTTGTGATGTCTTTTCCGTTAAAAATAATCTTTCCTGATGACGGCTTATTGATGCCCATAATAATTTTTGCAAGGGTAGATTTGCCTGAACCATTAGGACCCGTCACCACCAAAAATTTATCATCTTCAATCTTTAAATTGATATTTTTCAAAATGTTTTTTGTTTTTCCGTTTTCACGAACAGAGAAACTTATATTTTCTAGTTCTAACATAAATGCCTCCAAACACATTATAAACTAAAAAGGGCAAATTTCCAATAGTTTTTTTTAAGTATAAAAAAATTCTAGGGAAGAACCCTAGAACTTAATTTTTAAGTATATAAACTATTTATCTTTTTTTGAACCTTTCATACACTTTGTGCAAACATAAGTGTTAACAACTTTTCCATCAATTTCAACAGTTGTTTTATGAATATTTGGTCTAAAAACTCTTTTTGATATATTTAAAGCGTGGCTACGAGAGTTACCTGCGTTAGCACCTTTGCCACAAATACTACATACTCTACTCATAAGTTCTACCTCCTGGGTGATTTATATCATAATACGAAACACATAATAGCATAGAACTGAAAATTTTGCAAGTATATAATGCAAAAATTATTAAAATTTTTATAAAATAACTAATTTCTTTAATTATTCCTTGATTTTTTCTAGTGTTTGGTATATTATTATGATATATTTGTAGGCTCTCTTTGCGACCATTTGCAAAGAAGTTAATATAAAAAGGAGACAATTATGTCAGTTAATACAGTTAACTCTTACGGAAAAATTTCTGTTACAGATGATGCAGTTGCTTTAATTGTGGCTCATTCGGCATTAGATGTTTACGGTGTTGTTGACCTTGTGACAAGCAAGTTTTCAGACTCTCTTCGTGAACTCTTTAAAAAGTCTTATAAGCCAAAGGGCATTAAAATTACAACTATTTCAGACAGAATTATCATTGACCTTGATATAATTTTAAAATATGGTGTTAGCATTAACGCCGTTGCTGAATCTGTTAGAAGACTTGTTAAGTATAATGTTGAACAGTTTACCGGCATGCTTGTTGATTCAGTAAATATAAATGTTGTTGGTGTTAAAGTTTAGGCAAATTATAGTTTTGCTATTTTTTGCTGCTTACACCTTTTAAAATGCAATTAGGAGAAAATTTTAATGGATAAAGTTATTACCGGAGCGATGCTCCGTAAAATGGTAGTTTCTGGTGCAAACTATCTTGAAGAAAATAAAGAGTATGTAAACTCACTTAATGTATTCCCGGTTCCAGATGGTGACACCGGTACTAATATGTCACTCACAATGAAATCATCTGTGAAAGAACTTAATATGTGCACAAACAATGATATGGAAGCAATCTGTGATGCTATTTCTAAAGGTGCACTTAAAGGCGCGAGAGGTAACTCTGGTGTTATTCTTTCACAAATCTTTAAAGGTATCACATCGTCTTTAATTCATCTTAAAGAAATTAAAGTTATGGATTTTGCTAACGCGCTTATCGAAGGTGCAAATGTTGCTTATAAAGCCGTTACAAAACCAAAAGAAGGTACAATTTTAACAGTTATTCGTGCAATGGCTGATTCTTCAATCAAAATTGCTAAAAAGGCTTCTGATCTTGAAGATTTCTTTAAGCAAGTTTTAGATATCGGTGAAGAAGCACTTTCTATGACTCCTGAACTTTTGCCTGTTCTTAAAAAGGCAGGTGTGGTTGACGCGGGTGGTCGTGGTCTTCTTATCATTATGAACGGTTTCCTTAAAATTGTTTGTGGTGATGAAAGTGAACTTAAACTTCAAGCAGATTCAGACAGAGTTGGTGACGGCAACATTCAAATGAATGGTGGAAACGAACTTGTTGACTATAACAGCCTTGCTGATATTGAATTTGCATACTGCACAGAATTCTTTGTTATCAACATCAACAAAAAGACAACCGTTGCAGATATTGACAAACTTCGTGAAACTCTTATGACACTTGGTGATTCTGTTATCTGTATTGGTGACCTTAACCTTATCAAAGTGCATGTTCACACAAACCAACCAGGCGTTGCTTTAACTCACGCTCTTAAACTTGGTGAACTTAACGGCGTTAAAATTGAAAATATGCTTGAACAATTCAGAGCACTCAAAGTTCAACAAGAACCAACTGAACTCAAAAAGATTGGTCTTGTTTCAGTTTGTGCTGGTGAAGGCCTTGCTAACTTATTCAAAGACCTTAATGTTGACTATGTCATTGAAGGTGGTCAAACAATGAACCCAAGCGCTGAAGACATTGCTAAAGCCGCTGACAGTGTTTATGCTGAAAATGTATTCGTGCTTCCAAACAACTCAAACATCATCTTGGCTGCAGAACTTGCAAATGACCTTTCAAAACGCAACATTCATGTTCTTCCAACAAAGTCAGTTCCTCAAGGTATCTCTGCTGCAATTAGAATTGACCCTGAACTTTCAGTTGAAGAAAACAAACACAATGTTGAAGATGCAATCAAGAGTGTTGTTTCTGGTTCAGTTACTTATGCTGTTAAAACAACATCAATGGATGGCTTCAAACTTAAAGAAGGCGACATCATTGGTCTTGGTGAAAAGAAAATTTTAACAAAAGGTAATGATATTAATAAAGTTACTGAAGATACAATCGAAAAACTTATGAATGATGAAGTTTCAACAATTTCACTCTTCTATGGCGCAGATGTATCTCCGGTTGATGCAGGTGCTCTTGTTGATACTCTTAAAGATAAGTATCCAGACCTTGAAATCGATTGTCACCAAGGTGACCAACCACTTTATTACTATTTAATTTCTCTTGAATAAAAGCATTTTAAAGAACGGGCAAATGTCCGTTCTTTTTTGTTGCCGAAATTTTCAGTGTTTGATATAATAACTTTAGTTTAAACGGAGAATTTATGAACGCAATATTTATACCATTTAACAAAGAAAACAGTTTTGAAGTAGAAAAAAACTATGTAATTGATAACTATTTAGACAAATCTTCAAATTTGGGATATTCTGTGGTTAGAACTCACTTAAATGGAAACCATCCTTTAATGAAGAACATTATTTCTAACAGAACTTATTATATTATTAACGGAAATGCATCTTTTGATGTTGAAAATGAACACTTTAAACTTAAACAAGGTGACACATTGACAATTCCAAAAGATACATTATATAAATTTGAAGGGATTTTTGACGCTATTTTAATCTCATGTCCAGCATTTGATGAAAAATATGATGTCATTTATAGAGATTAGTTAAAAATATGGAACTTGAACAAATTGCAGGCATTGGAAAAGCAAGAAAGCAGTCGTTTGAAGAAAACGACATTTTTTCGTGCGAAGATTTGCTCAACTATTTTCCTTATAAATATTATGATTTTTCAAAAACTAGCCCTTACGCTGATGACGGAATTGTTAAACTCATTAAAGCAACTGTTTGCGAAAATGCAAAAGTTGTTAAAATTAGAGCAAACTTTTCATTTGTAACCTGCAAAATGTGTGATGAAATAGGGCACACTTTTAATGCCATTTGGTATAATCAGCCATATATAAAAGCGAATTTATATATCGGTCAAGAGATTTATCTTTATGGCAAAAACAGCCCAACAAAAAAGAACACTTTCATTGTCACACTTTCAAAATCAAGTGAAAAACTTGAAGGACTTGGGCTGCTTCCGGTTTATCATTCAGTTTCAAAAATTGGGCAAAAAACAATTCACGATTCAATCAATTATATTTTGAAAAACCTTGAAATTTCTTCGTTTATAGGTGATAGATTATTATATAAATATAACTTATTAACTTTAAATGAGGCTTATGACATCATTCATAACCCAAAAGAAAAAGATGACATTGACACAGCGCTTGAGCGTGTTGAAATTGAAAAAATTATTCCACTTATTGCAATTAATGAATACCATAAAGCAATTTATAAATCAGTAAAAACTCAAAAATATGAAAATATTGAAAACTTAATTACTGAATTTGAAAGTTTGATTCCTTTCAAACTCACTCCAAGCCAAAAAACTGTTATTCGTGAAATTCAAGGTGACTTTGTTTCTAAATTTTCAATGAACAGACTTCTTCAGGGTGATGTTGGCTCTGGAAAAACCATAATTTCACTTTTTGGTGCTTTTGTGGCTGCAAAAAACGGATATCAGTCAGCAATTATTGCTCCAACTGAAATTCTCGCTAAACAACACTATGAAACTGCTAAAAGACTTTTTGGAAATGATATTGAAGTGGAACTTTACACCGGCTCAACAAAAGGATTTGATAAGCACAACGCACTTGCAAACATTCGTTTTGGCAAATCTAAAATTGTTATCGGCACACACGCAGTCATTTCTGAAGGTGTTGTTTTTGAAAACCTTTCTTATCTTGTTATTGATGAACAACACAGATTTGGTGTTGAACAAAGAGCAAAACTTAAACAAAAAGGGCAAAACCCTGACATTTTGGTTATGAGTGCAACTCCAATTCCAAGGTCACTATCTTTGGTTCTTTTTGGTGACCTTGAAATATCCGTCATCAACGAAAGACCAAAACCACAAAAAACACAAACTAACATTGTTTCGAAAGCAAAGCAGGCTGATATGTGGAACTATATAAAAACAAAAATTGATGACGGCTCAAAAGTTTATGTTGTATGCTCAAAGATTGATGAAGAAAATGATGATGATGAACTTCAAAAGTTTTCAGCAAAATCAATGTTTGATTATTTAATCACAAACATTTTTGATAAATCATCTGTTGGGCTCATTCACGGAAAACTTAAAAAAGAAGAACAAAATAAACTTATAGAAAACTTTAAACAGGGCATAATTAAAGTGTTGGTTTCAACCAGCATTGTTGAAGTTGGTGTTGATGTTCCTGATGCTGACATTATTGTTATTGCGTCACCAGAGCGTTTTGGACTTGCAACACTTCATCAACTTCGTGGTCGTGTTGGAAGACAAGGGCAAGAATCATATTGCTTCTGCCTTGCTGACAGACTTAATGAAAAGTCTTATGAGCGAATACTCTTTTTCAAAAATCATTCTAATGGTTTTGAAATTGCAGAGTTTGACCAGAAAACAAGAGGTTCGGGGAGTGTGATTGGAACAAATCAACACGGAACTGACAACGGTCTTTTTTCAAGACTCAATTCAAAAACTTACGGACTTGCTAAAGAACTGCTCGAACAAATCAAACCAGACCAGGCTCAATATTTAAAAATTTTAGAGAAGGGCGAAACCTTATACTCATCAAAAATTTTGAACAAAATTATACTTAATTAAAAAAAATTAAAAATTTTTTATTTTTTTTATAAAAACACTTGCATTTGTTCTTAAGATTTGGTATATTACTATTGTTCGCAACGAACATGGGGGTTTAGCTCAGCTGGGAGAGCA
>JAFQBZ010000017.1 GCA_017399515.1 Clostridia bacterium
AATGGAACAAATTTATCACTCGCAGAAAATGATGTCATAACTGATAATTTCAAAATTAATTTAAGCCGACACGCAGTAAACGACCTTGAAAATGCACAAATTTTTGGACTTAACAGTTCACTGATAATGACTCAAACGGACATTGAAAATTTAAACAAAAAGGCAGAAGTTACACTTAACGCAACTTGTTTTAAAGGTGGTTTAGACACTCCAATTAAAATTTTAGAGTATATTGATTTTGCAAAAGCAATAGGTTGTAAAAAAGTTCTTATTCAAAACCTGCAAAGAAATTCATCACTTGGATTATTAACCGGTGCAGGAACTGACCTTAACATTGATGACTCTGCACTTGCTGAAGTTATTGCATTTCTTCAAGCAGAAAATTTTAAACAAAAAAAATATCCAATCTATGCTTCAGGTGGATATGTTACTTATATTTTTAAAGACAAACAAGATGATTTTACAATCTCTATTCAAAAATATTTAACAAAAGAAGATTTATCTGCAAATTGGCCAAAAGCAATAAAAAGGGCATTTGACCTTTCAATTGACCCTTCAGGCAACCTTTATGAAAATTGGCACCAAAACTATGGAAAAATTGATTTAAGTCTGGAAAAATAAAAAGACACATAAATTTATGTGTCTTTTTATTTTCTTAAAGTAACAGCATTTGATGCCTTTCTTCTTATATCATCTGAAATTGCAGCGTAATGTCTTTTGGTTGTGTTAACATCGCGGTGACCTAAAACATCAGCAACAACATATATATCTTGAGTTGCGTGATAAAGTCTTGTGCCATAAGTGCTTCTAAGTTTGTGAGGTGTAATATGTTTAAGCGGAGTCACAATGCTAGCATATTTTTTTACTAATTTTTCAACTGCACGAGTCGAAATACGCCTGTTTTGAAGCGATGTGAAAACCGCCGGTTCATCTTTTAAAAGCGGATTAATTGCACGCTCTTCAAGCCAATTAAAGAGGGCAACTTTAACTTCATCACTGAAATATAAAATAACTTGGTTTCCACCTTTTCGAGTGATTTTTAAACCGTTAACATTAAAATCAATATCATCTAAATTAAGACCAACACACTCAGACACACGAAGACCGGTACCAAGAAGAAGAGTCATAATTGCAACATCACGAATCTTTGTGTGCTTGTGAAAACCAACTTCATTTCCAGACAGTCCATAACCGCTTTCAACAACATCTAAAAATTTATAGGCTTCATCTTCTTCAAGTTTAATGATTGGTTTGTCATGAATTTTTGGCATTTCAATTTTACTTGCAAGGTCAACTTTAATCATTTCACGCCTGAAATAATATTTAAAAAATGACCTGACAGCCGCAATTTTTCGCGCCTTTCCACGCTCACCATTGGTTATAATTTCACCATTTTCATCAGTATATGATGTTAAATAACTCATATAACGCTCAAAATGTGTTGTGTGAAATTTCTCAAGATCAGTAACTTCAAGGTCAAAAACTTGCTTTCCACGAAAAAGATTTGTTTCACTTACAGCCCAGTTAAAAAAGGTTCGAAGGTCATAAGCATAGTTAAGCCTTGTGAGTGCACTTGTTGTGTTTTCAATTCCTGTGAAGAAATCAAGTGCAAAATCAGGAAAGTCTTTAAGCACATTTCGAAGTTTTCGTGTGTTAAGTATCTTTTGCTCATTATAATAACTTTGATTTTTCATAAACTAATTATAAAATCTAATTTTGCAGAATGTCAAATATTTTGCGAATAGTTTTAAACCATTGACAAATTCAGCCCTTTTGTATAAACTCTAGTTGGGGAAATTATGATTGCATTAAACGAACTCATCAAAGATATTGAAAAATATAAGACTGCTTATAAACTTATGGGGATTAAAACAAATCTCAATGTTTTTGTTGCGCTCGAAAATAAACTTAGAATCGCTGGTCAAAATTTTGAACACTCAAGGTCAACTTGCAACAAAAAATGCGGTGAACTTATAAAAAAGCAATCAAATAACATTGACACAAAAACTGAACTTGCTGAAATTGAAAAACTTGATAAACAAACATTGAAACTTCAATCAAGGTTTAATAAAATCAACAAGCGTGTTAATCGAAAGTTAAACAAACTTCCAAATCTTCCAGATGAAGATAATGTGACACACTTGCAAATAGAAACATCAAAAACAACATTAACAATAGAAAACTTAATTTCTTTTATTGAAAAACTTTCCAAAGTTAACTCATCAAATCAAAAATTAAGTTCATTTTTAAAAGGTGAAACTGATAAAATTTATGCGGAAGAAAATCTTCCACAAGCAACACTTTGCAAAGACGGAATTTTAATTTTTACAAAAAAAGATGCCGTTAGCGACATCTTTGAACAATTATTAAATCATTTTAAAGAGAACTCAATAAGCATTATCAAACAATCAATCAAAACATTAAAGAGTTCTTCTTCTAAAGAATGTTTAATTCACTTAAACAATAATTTATATTTAAAACTTGAACTCAAAAGGGAATTTTTCTCTAGAAAATATAAAATTAAATATCACGATAACAAAACTGATATGACAAAGTTTGTTAACCAAATTGATATCAAATTTTAATAGGCAATAAAAAAACCACCAAATTGGTGGTTTTTATTTTACTTTTTTGTTGTCTTTTTTGTTGTTGGCTCAGGTTTCTTTTCTTCAACAGCAACTTCTTTAATTGTGTTTAAGAAGTTTGTTGCGTTCTTATAAGCATTTGAACCACGGTTAAATGACTTTTCAACTTCACTTTCTGTCTTTTCTTTTTTAACACCATCAATCATAACAAAGTTGCTGATTTCATCTTTCTTAACAATCTTTTTAACAGGTTGTTCAACTTCATGATTAACAATAACTGCTGAAGATTTCATTTCTGTTGTGTGAGGTTCATAGATGTCTGTAAGTTGGTTAGAGAAATGTTCAACTGCATTGTCTTGTCTAACAGGTTCAACTTCAACTTCTTCAGGTTGAGCGGTTTCACCAGCAATAACATAAGTATCATCATTAATTTTTTCAACTTCATCAGGAGTTTTTGTTTGACCAGCAACATTCTTTTTTGAATTTTTTGCGAAATACCAAATAAAGAAAATTATTGCACCTAAGATTAAAACAACATCTAAAACATAGCAAGCAATCATAACAGCATTTGCTTCACATAATAAACTTTTTAAAATTTCCATATAACACCTCATAATATATTACAAAATCATTATATCACATAAAAAAAATAATAAATAACATTTTTTATTGATTTTTGAAAAAAAAGTAAAATTTTTTATATTTTTTTTAACAGGTATTATGTCAGGCAACTAGAAGGGAAGTCTTCCCATCTAATTTTGCTTAATAAACGCTGACATATTTCTTTTTAAATTTTGCTAATTTAATTATACATTTTCTCAAAAACTATTTTGTGCAAATTGATAAACATTAATGCATTTGATAAGACGCCGTAAAAAATATCAGCATAATAACAAGCAATTTTTTAATCACACACTCACACAGAGAATGCATTCACACAGAGTGCGTCAAAAATTTGACAACATTCAATAAGGCATTTCGTGTGGAATGAAATCTTGCAACTTTTAAAAATTAAATTACATACAATTAAAGCAGACGCGCTGACACAGAGTTGATTATTTTTTAACCTGTCAGTTTCAATAAAATTATGTGCTGTGCGTGATATAACACTATTATAAAAACCAGGTATCTCATCACACAAAATACATAAAAATAAATTAAACGGTTTTTAACAACAAAACCATATAAAAATAAATATCAAAATTTTACAAAATTTAATCAATAAACTTAACAAATTCTTGTAAACGCTGATAAATTCATCATCTACAAATTGTTAAAAAGTCCCCCAATATCGCCATATCTATTCGCAAAAGCGGTGTTTTTGTGCAAATTGTACATATTTATTTAAAAAATGTATATACATTTTGCACTAATTAATACCGCTATTCGTGGTAGCGGTATTTTTTTTCAATAAAAGCACAATAAATTTTTAACTTAAGAATAATAAAATTGTGTGTTAAAATGTAAACCTTAAAAAGAGTAAAGTAAAAACACGCTCACATTGAGTTTCGCTTTAAATGCCTTGCACATAGTATTTATTTATCGTTTTTTGAAAATTCTTTATACTTTAAATTAATTTCAGCGTGTTCAACTGCTTTTTTAATTTTCTCAAATTTCAAACGCTTATAAATCATTATAGATATTATCAAAATGTAAATGCCAACAGTTACATAGCCGGCTATTAAACTTTTAAAAGAGTTTATAGCACATAACATAATTAAAAAAAAGAATATAGATATAATAATAAATTTTTTCTTTGAAATCATAAGTTAAACTCCTTATGATTAAAATATATCATATTTTTGTTTTTTAAACAACCTATTTTTAACAAATGGCGTAAACGCTCATTTTAATTAAAAATAGGGTGTTTGTAAAAAACACCCTTTAAAACCTAAAAATAAATCGCAAGAAATAAAATAAATATAATAAAACATTAATAATTGAAGAACAAACCCAAACAATAATGCCAAACAACTGAGTAAATATATTTAAAAAGTCTATAAACCATTGAATAAGCCCCAATCACTTACAATAGCGAAATCAGTAATTGAAAATGATGGAATAATAGTTGGTGAAGTTGTTAAATATTCTAAAAAGCCTGAAAAAGTTAAATGTTGCCAGCCTTGTGCATTACGAATCAAAGCAATAAATAAAAGTAAAATCATAATAAAAGAACCAGTAAATAAAATTATATTTTTTGCTTTTCCTTTCATATCACTTACCACCAAATATTAATTTTAATATAAACAAAATAACACAAAGCGTTAAAAGAGAAGTTAGAAAACTTAAAATGTTAAAACCTAATATTTCAAAATTAAATAATGAAGTAAAAGCATTAATAGGAGCATCAAAAACTGCACCAATTAAAGCAATAAAAGTATATTCATTAGCATTTTCTACGCCTTGATTATAACCAGCAGAATAACCTGAAGTTTCGCCAGCGGAATAACCTGAAGAATAACCTGAACTTTCGCCAGCGGAATAACCATTATTATAACCATCTTGTAAGCCTTGTTTATAAAAATCATTAGAATCAAATTGAGCAGATTGATTAAAATAATAAATACGATAATCAAAGAAATTAGGACTATAATAAAAATCTGAAGCGTCATAATTATTAAGAGGTATAAAAATTGTTAAATGGCAATTATTAGAATCAGTATAACGAAAATAATTATAATTAGTAAAAGTAGAAGAAAAAGGGAATTCATAAGCATAATCAGTAGAATTACCTATTTCTACATATTGCATATCTAGATTATGATAATTAGAACTAGAAACATTAGTTCTATCTAAATAAATATAAACACCAGTATAATAACCAGTAAAAGAATCAGAGTAATTATAAAGAGGTATAGCACGCTGAGCATAAGCAACTGAAACAGTTTCTAAAGAACCAGAGCCAAATGAAACGGTAGCATAAGAACCAGGAGCATAGTTACCAGTATCAAAATTATAAGTAGTATTCTGAGAATTAGGAAAAGCATTTAAGCCAAGATTAATCCTATAACCATTTGAAAAGGTAGTTAAATCTAATTTAAAAGAATATAACCAACGAGTACCAATAGAACCACTTACATTTATAGGAGGTTCAGAAGAACTCCAATTAGATTGAGCAGGTAAAATTTGACCGATATATGAAGATATAAAAGAATTCTGAGCGAGAACATAAGCGCTTGCAGAATTCATAGAATTAGAATTTTTCTTTAACATTGAAGGTAAAAAAACAGCACTTAAAACAATAAAAACGCTTAAAATAGAAACACCTAAAATTTTAAAAAATTTTTTCACTAATCAGCACCCCCTGAAGTAAATTCTTTAAGCCATTTATGAGATAATCTCGGAATGAATAAAACAAAATCTACACATAAATGAATAATATAAACACTAATAAAATAAGTAAAATAAATCAAAATATCATTAGTTAAAAAAAGTGGTAAAACTCCACCAAAACCAAATAATGATGTTAATGTGGTTAAAACGATATTATCAGTTAAAACACCTAAACCAATAGCAGAAAAGCAATCAGAAAGGG
>JAFQBZ010000185.1 GCA_017399515.1 Clostridia bacterium
CCAAAATATTATGGTCGTTTCAACCAAGGCGTTGTTACTGTTAACCTTGTTGACATTGCCCTTTCATCAGGCAAAGATATGAAGAAATTCTGGGAAATCTTCGACGAAAGAATGGAACTTTGTCACAAAGGTCTTCAGTGTCGTCACGAAAGACTTACCGGAACTTTGTCAGACGCTGCTCCAATTCTCTGGCAATATGGTGCACTCGCTCGTCTTGCACCAGGTGAACCAATTGACAAACTTCTTCATGGTGGTTATTCAACAATCTCTCTTGGCTACGCTGGTCTTTGGGAAACCGTTTATTATTTAATCGGCAAAAAACTCACTGAGCCAGAAGGCAAAGAACTTGGGCTTGACATTATGAAAAAACTTAATGAATACACCAAAAAATGGAAAGCCGCTGAAAACATTGACTATTCACTTTATGGCACACCACTTGAGAGCACAACTTACAAATTTGCAAAACGCTTGCAAGATAGATTTGGTGTTATTCAAGGTGTTACTGATAAAAACTATATCACAAACAGTTATCATGTTCATGTAACTGAACCAATTGACGCATTTTCAAAACTTAAACTTGAAAGTGAATTCCAAGCACTTTCACCTGGTGGTGCTATCTCTTATGTTGAAGTTCCTAATATGCAAAATAACATCACCGCAGTTCTTGAAGTTATGAAGTTCATTTACGACCACATTATGTATGCTGAACTTAACACAAAAAGTGACTATTGCTCATGCTGTGGTTATGACGGTGAAATTCAAATTGTTGAAGATAACGATGGCAAACTTGTTTGGAAATGCCCTAACTGTGGAAACACTGACCAATCAAAACTCAATGTTGCAAGAAGAACTTGTGGTTACATTGGTTCACAATTCTGGAACCAAGGCAGAACCCAAGAAATCAAAGAAAGAGTTCTTCACTTATAAAACTTATTCAAACATCACAAAATAATGAAGGAGGTAAACCTTATGAACTATGGCAGTTTAAGAGGCACTGACATTGCAAACGGCGAAGGCGTTAGAGTTACACTTTTCGTTTCAGGTTGCACACATCATTGCAAAAATTGTTTCAATCCAGAAACTTGGAACTTCTGTTATGGCAAACCATTCACAAAGGAAGTTGAAGATGAAGTCATTAAACTTTTAGAACCAGATTACATTCAAGGTTTAACCCTTCTTGGTGGTGAACCAATGGAACCACAAAACCAAGAAGCACTCCTCCCACTTGTTAAACGCGTTCGTGAAGTTTATGGCAACAAAAAGAATATTTAGTGCTACACCGGTTATGTTTTAGACCGTGACCTTCTTGGTGAAAGCCGAGCAAAATGTGAGCACACCAGAGAACTTCTTGAAAACCTTGATGTTTTGGTTGATGGACCATTTGTTGAAGACCTTAAAAACCTAACACTTAAGTTCCGTGGTTCTTCAAACCAAAGAATCATCAATGTTCCTGAAACACTCAAAACCAACAATATCGTTTTAAAAATGGCTTAAAACAAAAAACACTTGCAAATCGCAGGTGTTTTTCTTTTGCAAAAATTAAAAATAAAAAACGCAAAAAATACATAAAAAATATTAAAAAATAATGAAAAAATAAAAATAATCAAAAATTATATGCGTTTTTAACAAAAAAATTAAACCCATCATAAAATGTTGACAGTAAAACAATAATTAAACTATACTATATTCAGTTGAATATATATTCAATTAAACAATAATATTGATTGAGGTTTATATGCGAAAAAATGAACTTGTTTGCGATTGTGAAAGCATACACGCTGAAAATGTTGCTATTGCAAAAAGCAAAATGTTAGACGATAACACTCTTTCTAAAATGACAAATTTTTACAAATCACTTGCTGATAACACACGAACAAAAATTATCAATTTGCTTGAAAAAAGTGAACTTTGTGTTTGCGATATCTCTGTAATTTTAAATATGACAAAATCGGCAGTTTCTCATCAACTTAAATATTTAAAACAGAAGAACCTGATTAAAAGCAAAAGGCGTGGAAAAGAAATTTGGTACACCCTTGCCGACAGTCATGTGAGTGCAGTTTTTGATATCAGCCTAGAACATATTTTGGAGGAGCATAATGAGAAAAATTAAATTTGATGGCTTGCACTGCCCTAAC
>JAFQBZ010000018.1 GCA_017399515.1 Clostridia bacterium
ATATGACCGGTTTAACAGGTGAATATTATGTGTTTGCATTCTATTATCCAATAGGAACTGCTGCAAATGCTAATAAACACATTCACAGGGTTAGTGATAACTATGTGAAAATTACTGTTGATGCTGGAACAATTATCGACTTCGAAATTGTTGAAAACACAATGGCTAAGTCATAAAAACTTAATAAAATGTGATAAAAAGACGCAATTTGACTTTGCGTCTTTTTATTTTCACAACTTTTTATTTTTGTCAAGTAGTTTTTTTAATGTTTTGTAATTTTATGCAAATTGCTTAAAAATTTTCAATAATGATTAGATGTTTAAAAATTAAGTTAAAAAAATTTTTGCGTAATATGTTATTTTTTCAGGGTTTATGCGGTATTATTGTTTTTTAAATATAATTATATAATAATAACTGTTATTATGGGGTATTTTTCTAGTGTTTTTTGTGGTTCAATCCCTTGTAAAAACTTGCTTTTTTTGATATACTAACAGAGTAGAATATTATCCCTATTTCTCGATAATTTTAGAGATAATATAATAAAATACAAAAGAATTTGAGAGAGGAAGTTCTTATGAAAAAGTTAAAAAAATCAGTTAAAGCCCTTATTATTTCAGGAGTTTCAATTATCTGTGTCTTGGCATTAGTGCTTGGACTTGTTTTTGGGCTCAAGAAAGACCCAACACCACCAGCAGGGGGTTCTGGTGATAAATTCGAATCTTATGAGTTAACATCTGCTCAATCATCATTGGTTGAGGAGATTATGCTTGCACAAAACACCAAGCAACCATTAACTCAAACAGATTATTCAAAATTTGTGAATGATTCAGGAACAGCGGTTGCTGTTGACAAAATCACACAAATTGAAGATGAATATTTTGTGGCTTATGATAACGCTGGCAATCAAACAATTTACTTTATGGGCGAAAGTGAATCTATTGATATGCTTAAAGCAATGGAAGAACAAGGTGTTATTGAAGATACATATGGCACAGCAAAAATTGTTAACATAAAAGACGACTATGTTAACTTTACATATTCATACACTGTTTCAAGTGTTAACCACTCAGTAAATGCTGTTGCTTATATTGCTGACATAGAAAATCTTGTTATTTTGGAAAAAGTTGATTATGTTGTTGAAGATGGTCAATCTTATTATGGTGAAAACTTATTTGAAACAACTTCTGTTCAATTCTTTGCTGATTATTATACTATTACAGTTGAATATCAAGACTTTTCTATTCCTGGACCTGCTGTTGAAAAAAGAGTTTGCTCATACACAACTGATGCGTTTGAAACTAATGAGAGATTGGTTTTAACATTTAACGCTGACACTGTTTCTTTCTCAACATCAGATTCAGTTTTAGCGGTTTATGAAAATTCTCAAGAAGATAAGTTCTATTACATTTCAAATGGTGAAGTTAAATTCAAAACATTTGAAGAAGTTGAAGGTAGTGAATATTCTTACAACCTTATTAATGGTGGAATTTTTATTCAAATTCAAAAGAGAGTTGAAAGTTCAACTGTTGGTGCGCTTTATATTCCAGAAGGAAATGATGGTTATTATGTAACTTATGAATATAATTTCTTCAGCGCTGAAAATGATTCAATTGAAACAATTGAACTTGAAAGTGGTTTCCAATATGCAACATTGAGAACAACAAATGATGTTAAAGGTTTTGCACTTTATGAACAAAAAATTCAAGAAAACGCTCTTGTTAAAGGTGGAAAGGTTGTATACTTTGACAAAGATGGAAACAAAGTAATTTCCTATGAAGTTAAAAATGGTTTTGCAGCAATCAAATATTCAGATGGAAAATTCATTTTAACAGAAGAAGGTATTCTTGCTGTTGATAATAAACTTGAAGCCGAATTTGTGTTTAATTTTGTTCAATCAGACAAAACTTATGTTTTAAGACAAAGTTCTTTTGAAAATGATAATTTTATTGTTTCAAGTGATGGTGGTCAATATTTCTATGTTATGAACATAAATGGTTCATTTGTGTTTAATCAAACATTCACTGATATGTCACTTATCCAAGGTAATGATTATTTAATGTACAACCAAGATGAAGGAATTGTTATTGTTAATGCAGAAGCAAAAACAATAACAACGCTAACTAATGTGGTTGAAGAAACAACAAATATAACATTGCTTGATAATTTTGGTTATTATTTATTTAATCAAAATGATGTTCTTTCCCTTGCAAATGTTTTTAATAATGATGTTATTCATGGTGTAACTTATTATGACTTATCAACAATCGGGAAACTCAAACTTTTAACAATTCAAGTAAATTCACAAAATTATTATTTTACTTCAAAGGTTGTTTTTTCAGGTGGTATTGAAGAATCTCCAGTAAATCCATCTCCTACACCAGACGATATACCAGATGAACCTGAACTTAATTCTTATTCAGCCTCTCAAGTTGAAAATTATGTAAATCTTGATAGCACTGGAAATATTTATGCTTATGGCTATTCAAGTTATGTAAAGATTTATTTTTCAAGTGCTTATTATGCTACAGAAATAGTATTAAATTTTACTGATGGTTTTGCGTGTGGTGTTAAGTTTAAAGTTTCCAATAATGCTATAGTTGCTTATGATGGTTGGAATACAACTGCACAAGGAATTGGTATGTACACTCCTTCGTTGTCACATGGTGGAGGAACTCTATATATTGTTACATGGGATGTTTCAAAAGGATCATTGTCA
>JAFQBZ010000186.1 GCA_017399515.1 Clostridia bacterium
ATATGAAGGAGTGTTTTTATCACGAAGTTTCATAAAATTCCTCTTTTTTAGTTACATTATGAATTAATTATAACATATTGAAAAAATGTCTTCAATTAAAATAAAATAAATGCTGGTCTTTTTTATTTTGTTGTTGCATATTTTAATAATTGCATATATAATTATAATGTTATTTATATAGGAGATTTTTATGTTAAAACAATTAAGGTATTTAAGCAAAAAAGACTGGGTTCTTGCTGTTGTTAGTTGTTTGTTTGTGGTTTGTAATGTTTACTGTGAACTTGCCATTCCTGACTATATGCAAGACATTATTGTCATTATAAAAAGCAATGGAACAATTGGAGAAATTTTGTTAAACGGGCTTTATATGCTTGGGTTTGCAGTTGGTTCTGTTTGTTCAATTATTGTTGCAAAATTTTTCTCAACAAGAGTTGCAATTGGGCTTGGAAGAAACTTGCGTTCAAAGATTTATGATAAGGTCATCACTTTTTCAGATGCAGAAATTAAACATTTTTCAACAGCAAGTTTAATCACAAGAACAACCAATGATGTCACTCAAGTTCAAAATGTTGTTGCAATGGGAATGACTCTTCTTGTTAAAGCACCTGTTATGTCTATTATGGCAATTGTGAAAATTGTCAACATTAACCTGGCGTGGTCACTTGCCGTTGCAGTTGCTGTATTTTTGATTTTAGTCACACTTTTAGTTATTGTGTTTGTGGCTCTTCCAAGATTTAAAAGAGTTCAAACTTTAACAGATAATCTTAACAGGGTTACTCGTGAAGGGCTTACCGGTGCAAGAGTTGTGCGTGCATTTAATGCGGAAGAATATCAATCTAAAAAGTTTGAAGAAACAAATGACAACATTGCGGGAAATCATTTGTTCATTTCAAAGGCGATGTCGCTTATTGACCCAACAATGACAATTGTTATGAATGGGCTTCCTCTTGCAATTTACACAATTGGTGCGATTCTTATGTATAGAGCGTCAGCGTTTGACAAACTTACAATTTTTGCAAATATGTCGGTGTTTGGTTCTTATGCAATTCAAATCATTATGAGTTTTATTGCACTCATTATGATTTTTATGTCACTTCCAAGAGCACAGGTTTCAGCAAGGCGTATCAATGAAGTTTTAGATGTTGAAAACTCTATTGATGACGGAAGTGGAACTGACAAACCAATCAAAACCGGTGAAATTCAATTTGTTAATGTTGGTTTTAAATATCCAGATGCAGAAGAATATGTGCTTCGTGACATTAACTTCAAAGTTAAACAAGGTGAAACAGTTGCTTTCATTGGTTCAACCGGAAGTGGAAAAAGCACACTTATCAATCTTGTTCCAAGAATTTATGACGCAACTGAAGGTCAAGTTATTGTTGACGGTGTTAATGTTAAAGATTTCACCATTGAGCAACTTAACAATAAAATTGGCTATATTTCGCAAAAGGCAGTTTTATTTTCAGGAACTGTGAAAGACAACATCACAATGGGTTTCAAAGATGGTGAAAAACCAAGTGAAGCAAATGTTGAAAAGGCAATTGATATTGCTCAAGCAAGATTTGTTTATGACCTTCCTGAAGGGGTTTATTCAAGAATTGACCAAGGCGGAAAGAATGTTTCTGGCGGTCAAAAACAAAGACTTTCAATTGCGCGTGCACTTGCAAGGAATCCTGAAATTTTGATTTTTGATGACAGTTTCTCTGCGCTTGATTATAAAACAGATAAAGCACTTCGTGAAGCACTTCGCGAAAAGGCGAGTGATACAACTTGTTTGATTGTTGCACAGCGTATTGGAACAATCAAAAATGCTGATAAGATTATTGTGCTTGACAAAGGCACAATGGTTGGTGAGGGAACTCACGATGAACTTATGGAAAATTGTGCAATTTACAAAGAAATAGCACTTTCACAACTTACAAAGGAGGAACTCAAAAATGCCTAGACCACAACCACAAATTCCTTCTAAAAAAGTTAATATGAAAAAGTCACTTTTAAGACTTGCAAAATATTTAAAAGTGTTCTTTCCAGCAATCATTATTTCACTTTTGCTTTTTGCTGTTACCACAGCGTTTAGAATTGTTGGTCCAAACCAACTTGCAAAACTTACAAATATTTTAGAAAAGGCGATACCTCAAATTGGTGCAAACGGAATCGTTTCATTTGGAAAAAGTTTTGAACTTTCTCAAATTTGGGAAATTGCTAAACTTTTGATTATTTTGTATGTGCTTGGTGCAATTTTTACTTACATTGCAAACATTTTAATTGCAAGAGCCTGCTTTAAAACCAGCCAAAAACTTCGCAGTGAAATTGCTGGAAAAATTAACAGGCTTCCACTTAAAAAACTTGACAGAACACCTTATGGTGATATCCTCAGCACTGTTTCAAATGATGTCGACCTTGTTGGTGACACACTTCTCAACAGTTTGCCAACGCTTGTTAGTGCTGTTATTTTGTTTTTAGGTTCACTCATTATGATGTTTGTGACAAATTGGATAATGGCACTTGCTGCACTTTGCTCAACAGCAATCGGTTTCTCAATAATGTCAATTATTATGAAAAAATCGCAAAAACATTTCTTTGAGGCGCAAAACAGACTTGGTGAACTTAATGGCGTTATTGAAGAGTCTTATTCAGGTCAAACTGTTATTAAGACTTACAACGCAAAGCAAGAGTTCAAGGACAAGTTTGAAAAAGTGAATAACAAACTTTACCAAAGTGCTTGGAAAGCACAATTCACATCTGGAACAATGCACCCAATAATGGGCTTTGTTGGAAACCTTGGCTATGTTGTTGTGTGTGTTATTGGTGCTGTGCTTTTCACACAAGGCAAGATTTCATTTGGTGTTATCACAGCCTTTATGATGTATATTAGATTATTCACAAACCCACTCACACAAATTGCTCAGTCTATGACAAGTTTGCAACAATCGGCTGCTGCAAGTGAAAGAGTGTTTGACTTTTTGGAAGAACCTGAAATTGAAGATGAAAGTGAAAAGAAAGTTAAACTTCCAAAAGAAATTAAAGGTGATGTTGAAATTAAAAATGTTCAGTTCAGTTATGACGAAGGCAGGGTGATTATCAATGACCTTTCTGCAAGTGTTAAGGCTGGGCAAAAGGTTGCCATTGTTGGACCAACCGGTGCGGGAAAAACAACCATTGTTAACCTTTTAATGCGTTTCTATGAAATGGATAAAGGTGACATTAAAGTTGACGG
>JAFQBZ010000187.1 GCA_017399515.1 Clostridia bacterium
GTGTTATATCCTGGATAATCGCTCGGGCAAAATTGAACTGTTGATTTAATATTTTTAGGAAATAGTTTATTCGCATCGTCCAATAATGGCGTACTCACTAATTTTTGCAACATAGAAATTGCGAATATAACCAGTATCATCACCATTATTAACTGAACCATCTTTGCGATAATAAATTGTGATTTTATCACCAGGTTTCATAATAAGTGAATATGTTTTAAATGTTGAAGAACTTGGTGCACCCTTAGCAGAAAATACTTCAGTTGTATCATTTAAGACACCTCTAATATAGTCATGACTCGATTCACCATTACTTCTATATCCAAGTGAAAGTTCACAATGCTCTGTTGCGTAATATGTGAAACCTGAGGCTGAATAATGATATACACTGAGATATGTTACATAAGCACCACTATCTTGGCTTTGGTTTGTTGATTTTAAAGTTGTCAACGCCCCAGATTTTGAATATTGGAAAGCATAATCTCCAAACTGTTCAATCGGTTCAATGCGAAGATTTTTAATATACATTCCAGCAGATGCAGAACCATTAGCATTGCTGAACATAATCTTCATATATTCACCAGGTGCCATCAATCTTGAATAATATTGATATGTTGTGGTCTGATTTCCTAAAAGTGACACTGGATATTCTGCTCCATTCATCTCAACACACATATCGTTGCTAGCACTTGTTCCATAAATCATATACTCAAAACGAACATTAACAAAATAATTTGCATCAATTCTAAGACCAAGTGAAGTTGAACTTGAAACTTTTGATGTTAAATCAAGTCTGAAAATGCCTTCACCATCTTGAACCATTGGATAAGATGTGCTTAAGTTTGAAAGATAAGCATTTGGCATTTTTGGATAGTTAAAGAATGTATTTGCTTTTTTGCCTGAATAAACATAATTCCAATATTCGCCCCAACCTGAAGGAATACCTTCACCTTCAACATAAATTGAAATGTTTGGTGCAGTTGTAGAATTTGCCCCAGCATAATAGAATGGAGAAACAGAGTAAGTTCTTGCAGAAATTGACTTCAATGTGCTTGGAATATAAACCACTCTCAAACCAGTGCAATAGTAAAATGCAAGTTCATTCAAACTATCAAGCGTTCTTGGAAGTTCAACTCTTGTTATATATTGACAAAAACCAAATGAATATCTTCCTAAATATAACAAACCTGAAGGAAGTTTTAAATCATCTTTAAACAAATAAGGAGAATTATAAAATGCAGAATCACCAATATATGTAACACCATCAGGAATAGCAACTTTATATCGGTCTTCAGTCGCAATGTAATAACCAACATTATAGAATGCACGTTCACCAATATACCTTAATTTTGAATTAGAAGCAAATTGTAATCCTAAATATGTACAATAATAGAATGTATAAGGACCAATATATTCCACATTTTTAGGAATAGTAAACGAAGCATTTGTATACACACAATTATAAAACGCATAATCACCGATTGAAGTTAAATTTGATGGAAGATTAACTGCTGACATATAAGGGCAATTATAAAATGCGTAATCACCAATTGTTGTAATTGTTGATGGCAAGTTAACACTAAATGTGCCTGTTTGATTTTTAAATGCATTTTCTTCAATTACAGTCACATTATAACGACCATGAACACCATCATCATAAGTTGAAGGAATTGCAATAATATCACTATCTGACGGTGTACCCTTTGACTTAAATGAATAATAACCATTATGATAAGTAAATTCCATATGGTCAAAGTTATAAATCATTGTGAATGTTGATGCCCCATCATTCAAATCTGAATATGTATAAGAATTTGATTGCATTGGAGTTGTATTAAAGTATGATTCACTGCCACCATAATAGAAATACTTTAACGCTGAACAACCATAAAATGGTTGTGTGCTGCTAATTGAGAATGATTGAACCGCTCCATAACAAAGAACATTAACAAGTGAA
>JAFQBZ010000188.1 GCA_017399515.1 Clostridia bacterium
ATTGAAGAACCTGCTTATTGTTACGACGGATTTTGTGGCACAAACATTAAAAATCAACCTGTTGAAAAAAACAACTTATGCTTAATGCACCATTATTACAACATAATAAAAATTGACGGAAAAGAATATAAAATCGACATTGCAAACTTTTTATCAGCCCTTGATTATTTAAAGAATAATCCTGAAACAAAGCCTTTTTCAATTGAAGATTTTTATTTTTCACCAGACCTTGAAAGCAATCCTTTCAACGAAATTAAAAACTTCGTTTGCCCTGTTCGAGCAAAAGTTCCTGATTAAAAAAAGAAGACGAAATTCGTCTTCTTTTTAAATTTCAAAAATTTTAAGTTCAGCATTTTTAAATATGCATGGTTTATCTCTATATTCTTCTTTGTATTCATAGCCATTTTTAATTGCAAGTTCAATAAAACTCGCCACAATGTTATGTGTAACAATTAAAACCCTTTTATCACTATGCTCTTTTTTCAAAAACTCAATAAACTCTGTGCACCTTTTAAAAACAGCCGAAAACTTTTCCATTTTTGTGCCTTCTGCCTGTGCCCTTTTAAGTTCAATTTCTTCAGGTGTTAAAGTCGATTTTTTTCTTCCAGCAAAAATGCCTTGGTCAATTTCTATAATTCTTTCATCTTTAACAATTTTCACATTATGAAATTGATTCATTATGTTTGCAGTTTGCATTGTTCTCATAAGTGGAGAAGCAAAAATCAAGTCAATTTTCTCATTTTTAAATTCTTTTGCCCTTTCCATTGCAATTTCTTTTCCCGCCACACTTAAACGATTATTTGTTCGCCCTTGAGTGATTTTTTTCTCATTCCAAACAGTTGTTCCGTGACGCATCACCAAAATTTCCATAATTCACCTTTAGTTATCAAATTCATAAGGATACACAATCCAATTATCTTTCTTTTCAAACATATAATAATCAGGTTTCACCACACTTCTTTCATGATAATACATTGTTGTGATGTAAAATTTATGAAACTGTGTATCATTTTTCGTAAAGTGCATAAGTGTTCTTCCACTGTCAGCAATATCGTCAATAATAATGCAATCTTTTGCCGCATTTAAAAGAAGTGGAATGTCCATTTTATATGAAAGCATTGTGGCAAAAATAAGCCCACCTCTTGGCACACCATAAACACCACTAGGCTTCAAACCTCTTTTTTTCACATCTTCAACAACGCCATCAAGATATTTATTAATATCTTCCCACGAAACAAAAACTTTTTGACTCATAAACTCATTTATCTCCCACTGTTTTTAATGATTGCTTTAAAATCTTTTTCAAGTGCATTTAATTCTTCATTTGAAAGTTCATATTTGGTGATATTTTCACCGTCAATTTCAAAAATCGAATCAGGAAAAAGCACAAAAATTTTCTTGAAAGTCTGGTTATATAAATCACGAACTTCTGCATATTTATGCTGAATATCTTTTATAACCTTGTCAGGTTTTTCTCTAAACACACTGACAAGTGCCAAATTCACTTCACCATTAATTGAAGCATAGTTTCCATCGTTTAGTTTTTCCAACTTTTTGCAAATGGCTTTTTCAAAAATATTTCTTGAATAATAAGTTGTTTGCCCAGCCATTTTAACATGCCATGCTTCAACCTTGTTTTTGTTGATAAAAAGCGTTGTTTCAAAAGATTTAAGTTTGGTTTTGATATAAGTTTTTATCTTTCTTGCATTGCCCTTAAATTTTTCATATTTCTTCCAAATAATATTTGAAACAAAATCTTCAGGAAACTCTGCCTGAACCACTTCAATTCCAAGAGTGTCATCAGTCGAACGAATGTCAGGAAACCTTCCATATCCATCACCAACAATCAGCGACACATCTTTATAAATTTTTTTCTGCAAAAAATAAGCAAGCACAATTTCTGTGTTTTTAGCACTATTTTCAACTGTCAAATTCAAATTTTTCATAGCAAAATTGTCCTTATTTTTTACATTTAACAAATAGATACCATTAATATATCAAAACTTTGAGCAAAAGCGCAAATCTTTTGAAAGCAAAAAAGAGCATAATGAAATGCTCTTTTTATTAATCATTCAATTTCTTTCCGCAGTTTCCACAGAACTTGTCATTCTCGCCAATAGGTTCACCACAATTATCACAACAAAGTTCAATAATATCATTTGAATGACTTCCCTGTGCGTTATTATAATACATATCTTCAACTGGTTCTGTTGGAACATACTCTAAATCAGTGTTATATAATCCATAAACAGCATATTTGCCAAAAATTAAGCATAATAAACCGGTTAAAATCAAACAAACACCAACATTTGCAAATAATAATGTGAAGCAAGTCATATCATTAAACAAAAAGTTTTCAAATAGTGGAGAAGCAACAATAAACATAAACGCTGTGCCAATCACCATAAACGCAGCACCACCAATAAATTCTGTTCCAAGTCCCAAAATTGCGCACAAAAGCATAAAGCAGGCAAAACTAAAGAATGCAATCGACTCAAATTTCCAAACAGCAAGCCTGCCATAATCAGCAACAAACTTTCCTTCTGCGTCAACAAAAATTTTAAGTTCATCAACATAAATTTTATTGGTTGTTGTGGCTTTAATAACAGCACCTTTTGTTTCACCATTAAATTCATATTCAACAGAAACTTCAATGTAATCACTTTCTGTTTGCTCTATTCCTTCATCGGTTTCTTCAGTCACAACGGTGGTTTCGCCCCATTGGTCAACAACTTTTGAGTTCACAAGTTCTAAACCTTCAGTTTTTGTGGCGTATAAGTGATGGAACAAAACTGAAAGCCCTGCAGCAGCAACAGCAACCAAAAACACAATAATTCTTGTTTTCTTTGTAACTTTTTTGCTTAATTCTTGCTTTACTTTTTCAAAGTCTTCTTTTCTTCTTTCAATTCTTTCTTCACCGTTTATGTTTGCGTGTCTTACTCTTTTAAATGCAAACCCATAGAGAAAAATTATCATAACAACCGACATTATGTTCCAAATAGACACAATGCCTTTCGAAACTTGATAACCAAACAAAACCGCTTGAATGATAAACGGAATCAAGTATGCAATCGTTAAATAAATAATAGAATATTTATGTGTTTTTAAATTATTCATGGAAAACCTCTCTATTATCATTATAAAATACTCAAAAGTAAAAGTAAAACCTTTTTTATCTTCAAATCTTCAATAAATTTAAAGATATTTATATGTTCTATTCGTTTTTTATATAACTAGAGTAAAATTATTTTAAATTTAATCTTGATACTAAAATTTTATAATGATATAATGTAATAAGTGAGAAGAAATAACACTTCTCAAGTTTAGGGGGAATTTTTATGGATCTTGTTATTTTAGCAGCCGGAATGGGTTCAAGATTTGGCGGACTCAAACAGGCTGAACCAATCGATGAAAACGGAAACTTTATTATTGACTATTCTATCTTTGACGCAATCAAATGCGGCTTTGACAGAGTTGTATTCATCATTAAAAGAGAACATTTAGACCTTTTCAAAAAGACCGTTGGAAGCAGAATTGAACAATTTATCGACACTGCTTATGTTTTCCAAGAAAACACAAATGTTCCTGCAGAATACACAATTCCTGCAGACAGACAAAAACCACTTGGAACAACCCACGCACTTCTCTGTGCTGTTCCAGCAATTAAAGACGACTTCGTTGTTATCAACGCTGACGACTTTTATGGCTATGACGCATTCAAAACAGCAGCAGACTTTTTGAAAGCAGAAAAGAAAATTGAAAGTCAAACACAAACTTCAAGAGATAACAACTATGCAGTAATTGGCTATGAAGCAGCAAACACCATTGGCGACAGTGGAAAAGTTAAGCGTGGAATTTGTGCTGTTGGTGACGACGGCAAACTTCTCGGCATTGCAGAATCTGTTATCGGCAGAGATGAAGACGGCGTGCTTCGTGCTGCCCCACTTGATTTCCCAGATATCAAGCCTTATGAAGTTTCAACTGACACACCTGTATCAATGAATATGTTCAGTTTCAAAAAAGGCTTCACTGAAAAATTGCAATCTTCATTTGACAATTTCTTAGAAAGAGAAAAAGACAACCTTGCAAAAGCAGAATTGATTCTTTCACAAACACTCACTGAGTTCATTCTTGACGGAAGCATTTCAATTGAAATGCACCCAACCACAGCAACATGGTATGGAATGACCTATAGAGAAGATAAAAAGCAAGTTGAAAACTCAATTAAATCTCTTGTTAATAAAGGCGAATACCCAACAAACTTATGGGCAAGCCTTAAAGCGAAAGATTAATAAGCAAATTCAAAAGACCACCAACTGGTGGTCTTTTTTCGTTCATTTTCTGTTTGGTTTGTTTGACATTGCAATTTAATTATCCTTATAATTACAGCAAGAGGACAAAATGGCATTTAACATATTTAAAAGAAAAAATAAGGCAACTGATGAGCCGATAAATGAAACACAAATAGACGAAACCTTGTCACCAGAAACCAAGAAAATGTCAAAACGCAAAAAACTAATAATTGCCGTTATCAGTTTATGTATGGTTGTTATTATTGCTTTTGGTTCTTACATTTTAAGTCTTTTTGCAGTCAAAAAAGATTATGAATATGTTGCAAGCCTGTTAAACCTTCCTGAACCCGTTCAAGAAGAAACCACAAACATTCTCACCCATGAAATTGATGACTGCACCGTAACTTATACTGTCAAGGCAAATTACACCCTTGTTGGACGCGTTGTTAAAAAACATTATTATTTGCCATATAACACACCAAACAAAATTTCTCGCTATGATTTTGGAATGGCTTGGGGCGAAGTTGCAAATGAAGAAAACATCAGCCAAATCAAATTTAGAAACGATGGACAAAGATTTTTGCACTATGAATATCCAACCTCGCTAAATGAGAAACTTGGCAGCCGCGAAGCCATTGTTGATTCAATTTCAAACAATCACATAATTCACGCCAACAATCGTGTTTTAAAACTCATTCGAAATGTTAAAGAAGGACAATACATCAAGATTGAAGGTTATCTCGTTTATGTTCACTTTGAATATGGTTATGGTGATTGGAACTCAAGTTTATCACGAACCGACCATGGAGATGGCGCTTGCGAAATCTTCTATGTCACAAACATAATATGGCTAAAACAAGCATAAAAAGACCACAAGTTGTGGTCTTTTTATTATACATTTTTAAAGTAATCTGCAATTGCTTCATCAACAACACTTTCATCAGCAAACTTTTTCATAAGTTGACCTTTTAGAACTTGTTTAAATTTATCTAACTTTTCTGCTGTTAAAACATAGTTCTTCTCTTTCAATTTCTTGATAATTTCATTAATTTCTTTAGTCACATCACTTTTTGAAATTCTAAGAGGTTCAACTTCTGCTTTTGTTTCGGCTTCAACTTCTGTGCTGGCAGAACTTTCAATAGCCTTAACCGGAGCACTTGAAACCACAACATCATTTGATTCATAAATCAAACCCCTTCTGTTTGCTGCTTTAATCTCTTTAAATTCCCTTTTGCTAATTTCTTTAAATGCTCCACAGTTTGGGCAAACCTCATAATATTTTCTGCCAAACTTGAAAATAGGAATAAAGAAAATTGTTCCACATTTATAGTCAGTGATAATGTTGATGTCATTGGTTTCCCCACATCTATCACAAGTTTCTTTAATAAACACATTAGTATAATTTCTGCGACTTCCCACGCCCCAAATAACAAACATAAATAATCTCCTTAAAACATTTAATACTTTAATTATAAGCATAATTAAATTTTAATCAAGAATAGACGAGCAATTTTAAACAAGTCTTGAAAATTTAAAAATATGTGATATACTTTTAATTGTGGAGTGAATTTTATGAAAAAAAACAAAAAACAAGAACCTATAAAAACTGAACTTACACCTGAAGAACTCATTGCAGAAGAAAACAAATATCAGGCTTGCAAGAAGCCTATTAAACTCGGCTGGACCATTTATGCTATTGCTGCTGCAATTTACCTTTTTAATGGCTTATTTGCTCAGTATCAAATGAATCAAATTCCTATCAAAAAACCACTTACAGACGAACTTTCTGGATATAAAGACACTCAGGCTTATAACGATTATATAACCGAAATTCAAAAAGACGCAATTAGCAAACTCACTCGTGGAGAAATTAGCATTGACGAATATAACTATATCATTGAAACAACCAAAAACAATAAAACTTTTGAAGAATTTTTAAGGTCGTTAGAAGATGATAAACAAGTTCAACAAATCATTGCAAAACACGATGAATACGCCGATGAAATTGACCGCATTGGAAAGACATATTCTGGTCTTTCAATCGCCTCACTCAGTTCAGTTTTGGTTGCAAGTTTAATCTTAGCAAAATACAGATTCCGCGAAATGGATATTGAAGACAAAAGAAAACAAAGAGCGGAAGCAAAAGCCGCCGCCCTTAACGACAAAGAAATGGAAAACTAACAAAAACACCTTCAAATGAAGGTGTTTTTGTTTTATTTTTCTTCTTTAACTTCTTCTTTTTTTGGTTCTTCTTCAACTGTTTCTTCTTTAACTTCTTCTGCTTTTTCTTGAGCAGCAGGTTCTTCTGCAACAGTTTCTGTTTCTGCTTTTGTTTCTTCAACAATTTCAGCATCAGTTACAACCAATTCATCTTCAACTTCCTTTCCTGCATTAGGGTCAAGGTGTAAAGTTTTTCCAACTTTCTTTTTAAATTTTCTCCAGAAAATAATAATTGAAGCACCAACTGCAACAACAATAGCAGTTATTGAAGACAATAAAACTGAGGTTGCTGCTGGGTCAATATAAAGCATTTTTGACGCTTCTTGAATAGCATTTAACATATTCATTTTTTAGTTCTCCTTTTTGTTTTTCTTTTTTTCAATCAATGACTGAAGAATATATTTCGCACCTTTCTCTGCGGCTGTGCCGTGGTTATATGTAAAGGTTTCAAAATATTCCTCAATCTTCTTTTTAAATTCTTTCTTATCTTTAAATAAGTTCTTTATTGTTTCATCAATCTTTTCAACATCTTCTTTTTCAATGTTCACACCAATAATATCTCTAAGTTTAATTTCAATTGGTGTAATTTCAATCTTTTGCCAATTTTGATTGCAAACCTTCATTTTGGTGTTAACAAACACAACAGGGTTTCCGGTTGCAAAGGCAAATTCAGCAGAAATTCCCGACCAGTCAGTGATAAGCAAATCAGATGAATAAATTGATTTGTTGCTTGAAAAGTCTAACTCAAATGTTAAAAGTTTTTCATCATAATCTTTGTATTTTTCAACAATTTGATTGAGTTTATATTTATATCTCTTCACATATTCAGGGTGTGGTCTAACAGTGATGTGATAATCTTTTGAATAAAGTTTTTCAATGAGTCCATCAATGCATGAATCTAAAAGGTTATCTTCTTGCCAAGATGGTGCAATCAAAATTTCTTTTTTGCTTCCTGACTTTTTATCTTTAATTTCTTCTTTAACTGATTTAACCAAATTGTCTAAAAGTGGAAAACCAAATTCAACCAATTTCTTACTCTTTAAATTATAAACCTTTTCAGTTGCCAAAACTTCCGTTTTAACATGTTCACCTGAACAGAAAATTGTGTCAAATGCATCAAGTGCACCTTCATTGAAGCCCATGTGCACACTCATTGAATCATGTGGCACATAAATATATTCAATGTCTTTTTTGATAAATGAACGCTTTAAATAATACTTATCTAAGTCTGGTGTTGTCATAATAAAGATATCAGTTTCAACAAGCATCATTAAAATTGTCATTTTCTTTAAACCAATATAATATGGCTTAATTCTTGGTTCTTTTTCAGCAATTTCAAAAATTTTATCATTGTAATCATTAGTTACATAATGAATCACAAGATTTGATTTTTTAAGAAGTTCTTCAATAAGTTCTTTGTAATACTTATAAAATCCACTCTTTTCAGAGTATATAACAATATGTTTATTTGCAATGTGTTTAAACTTTTTATAGTCTGCCTTTTCCCTCTTTTTCATTTGTTTGTAAAGTGGGTCTTTTTTGTCAATTGCACCAAACGCCTTAGATTCAGCAAGAGCCTTTCTGCTTTGCTCTAATGCTTCATAGTCAACATATTTTTTAGGATTAATTGCAGCATTTAAAATGTACATAAGTGCAATAGACATCAAGTTGCTAGCAATCCAATAAAGTGCAGTTCCAGCAGGAACAAAAATACCTAAATATAATGAAAGTGCAACACTCAAAATCATAATTCCATATTGGTTCACTTTGCCTTGTTCATGTTGAATAACATTCGACATATTTTGTGTCCAACACATTACCCATGATGAAGCACCTGCCAAAATAGGAACTAAAATATACCAACCCCAAACATTAGAAGGAATGGTTGTTAAATTCATTCCACAGAAATTTAATCTAAAATCACTCACCTTTTCAACAATTGAAGCAAGTTCTGCACTTGACACACCTTCGATTGCAGATGACGCAGTGATTGTGCCGTTTTTAATTGCTTCAACAATTGATAATTGGAAAGAAGATTCTTCCATGTTTGCACCAATGAAATTTGCCATTGATGTCACAACATCGTCAGAAACAGCAAATAAATAGTTCAATGGGTGGTTAATGATGTAAACAACACCAAGAAGCAAAACAAGTTGCAAAATAAGAGGAACAATTGATGCCATTGGATGATATTTTTCTTTTTTGAAAAGTTTCGATTGTTCATCGGCAATCGCGTCAATATTTCCACTAAGGTTTGCCTTGATAAAGTTAACTTGTGGTTGAATTTTAACCATTAAAATTGAATTTTTTTGAATCCAAATAGAAATTGGAAGCAAAATAACTTTAGTTGCAAGAGTAAATAAAATTATTGCCAAACCATAGTTTTTAAGAAGCAAATAACTCCACTTCATTAAATATCCAAGCGGAACACAAATATAATAAATTATAGTATCCATAAATAAGTAAAATTCTCCTTTGTTAATCCATTAAAGTTTTATCAAACTCTCTGGTTGAAGTTAATTCCCATTTTGAAAGATCTCTAGCAGCACCGGTAATTGTGTAATTATATTCTACTAATTTTTCATTCCAAGTATGCCAAGAATAATATCTTGTTTGATTTTCCCCTTCAACAATTTCAAAAACTGATTTTCCATAATCATTTCCGGTAACAATATTTTCAGATTTCATAATTGTTGCCCAAATATTATCGTGTGAAGTTTGAGCCATTGAAACAGCCATTTCACCAGTGCTAACACCTGATGGTTTAACCATTAACGCAGTTGTTTGCTGATAGCCACCATACGCAGTTGCATGATCTCCTGTTATAACAATTGTAGCATCTTCATAAACACCATATTCCTTCATGGCTTTGATATATTCATTGATAATTTTAAAATTTTTTTCCATAGTTGGAATACAATCCATATCTGGTTCAACATCATGACAACCTTGAACATGAATAAATGTAAACTGTTTTTCATCAATCTTCTTGAAACCCGTTTCTTTTATTACATTATAAGTATCATCTAAATCTGATGAATATAGACTATTATTCTCTGGGTCAATAAGATCAATGTAACTATTGCAAACAGAAGATGTTATTCCTCCAACAAGATTTTTAAAAAATAAAGGAACAACCCTATAAAGAGCCATTTGAATCATTCTTGCTGAAAGTTTAAACCTGTTATTTATTTTATAATTTGATTTCAACGAAACATTATTTACAAATTCAGGCAAATGCTCTGCTTTGTCATAAACATAAAATTCTTCTGTATAAAGATTAATTTCATACCCATTTTCATGCAAAACAGAAAGTGTATCATCTTCAGCATAAACATCTTCTAAAAATTCCGCTCTTGATTTTGTTGGATCATATTCATTTCTAGTAAGCATGGTTGAAACTGAAGGATAAGTATGACTATATCTTGAAACATGGTCTTTAAACCAAGTGAAACCTGTAAGTTCACTAAACACTTCAGGTTTTGATTCATAAGTTTGTTCGGCAAATCTGCCGTCAAATTTATCTATAAAAAAATAAAAAATATTATTGCTTGTCGAAATATTTGTCAAATTTTTTGTTGTTAAAATTCCATAGTCAATCAGTTCACCACTTTTACCATTAACTTTAGATTTTAAAACTTCTGGTTTTGAGATCATTAATGAAACTGGTGTCATAATCTGTGTAATAATTACAACAACTGACAGAATAATTCCCACAATTGAAATATACCCTTTTTTATCTTTCAAAATTGATAAAACAATTGCACCCGCAATAATAAAAATCCAAATAATTAAATTTCCAAATTTCTTTCCTGTTGAAAGTTCATTTGTTTCAAGAGTATCACCAACTAATGATTTTAAACCTGCGTTCAAATATAAACTTTGAACAAAAAACATAACTGAAAATGAAATAATCACAGCACAAGCAATTTTATATAATTTTTCTGGTAAAAAGAAAATTGCAAAAAATAAAATTATGGCAATCACAAAACCTATCAAAATACAAATTGGCAAAAAATCTGCCATTGAAAACAAAAATTCTTGTGAATTGTTTGCATATATTTCAAATGGAATGCAAACGCATAACATAATAGGTATAATTAAAGAAATTAACAGTGTAGGTAAAATTCTTTTTTTAAGTAACTGTTTTCTTTCATTTATTTCCATGATTCGTCCTTTACTAAATTATCTCATTTATCAGTTTATACCTTATACGCTTTAAA
Organism: Clostridia bacterium; assembly: GCA_017399515.1. Lineage (GTDB taxonomy): Bacteria > Bacillota > Clostridia > Christensenellales > UBA1242 > RGIG1681. The sequence goes on from JAFQBZ010000188.1 coordinate 10,736, forward strand.
GTCAATTTAATTTACAATTCAAAAGCATTTTCACAAAAAAACACAGGATAATCCTGTGTTTTTAAGAACTCATTTGTGATTTATCACGAATCGGTTTTAAAAAGAGCCTTTCAATTTCTCTAACACATCTTTTGTCAAGTTCACCACGACTAACAAGTTTGTCAAGAATCTCAATTACCTGCTCAGGAGCATATGCATCTTTATAACACCTGCTCATTTCAAGTGCACTTGTGACATCTGCAACTTGTAAAACCCTGTCTAAAAGTCCAAGTTTCTTTGCATTTAAGTGCATTGGATAACCTGAACTATTAAGTCTTTCATGATGATGAGCGGCAAGGTCAACAAGTTCTTCATCAAAATATTCACTTAAAATAGACCTTGTTCCTTCAATGTGAACCACTCTAATATATTCTCTTTCTTCTTCGGTTGTGTTGCTATTGTGCAAAATTGATTCATCAACATAAACTTTTCCAACATCATGAAGCAAACTTGCAACATATAATCTTTCTAAATGAACACCTCTAATGCCAAGAACTCTTGCAAGTGCAAGTGACTTATCTGCAACATCAATGCTGTGCACAAAACTTTCTTTTGAATGTGCTTTAAGTTTTGAAAGCAGTTCAAAAACAATCGTCCTGTGTTCTTCTTTAATTAATTTAATTCTTACATTTTTCATAATATAGGTTAAATTATACATTATTTTTGTCAATTTGTATATAGTTTTTTAAAAAATATTTAAACACAGAAATAATATCCTAAACAAAATAAAAAGACCAGAAAGCCTGGTCTTCTTTCTAATTTATTGTTGTGCTGGTGTTGCTGGTGCTGCCTTGCTTGCCTTTGGCTTTTTTGTAACACCAACATAAATAGCAAGCCCAATCATTAACCCACCAAGTGCAATAAGCCCAAATGAAACAATTCTTGCAATTTTTGCAGGCTTGCATTCATAACCGGTGTCTGCTGCTTTTCCATTAAAAACGATTCCTGATTTCATGTGAATTCCATAAACATCAATTTCGCCCCATTTGTTACCTTCAACATAAAGCACACCATCTTTAATTTCATAATCTTTTTCAGAAACCACAGTTTCTTCACCGTCACCAATTTTATTTGTGGTAACAAGTTTGCCACCTTTGAACTTAACTTTCATTTCAAATTCTTGTTCCATAACTGTCATTTCAACCAAACTTGTGTAACTTGCCGCTCTTGGAAGTGCTTGCAAAACGCCAAACATTACAATTCCTGAGAGAAAAATGCAAAGTGCAACAATAACAAATTTGTGTTTAAAAAAACTTTTTATTTTGCTCATATAAAACCTCTTTTGTTTATTTACTGTTTTTATTATTGCAAAAAATAAAATTGCCTGTCAAATAAAATAAATATTTTTATTTCAGCAAAAATATTTATTATTCACAAATTTTTTGATATAATCAAAATAACATATTGCGGAGAAATATTATGGAATACACCTATTTATCAAAGATTGAAATTGCAGAACTTTTAAAATCACATGTCAGCCTTATGGCAAAGTCTATGCAAACCCCAAATAAATCTTTTAAAACAATTTTCGCTGAAAACAATCCCAACATTCCAGCAACTGAAATTGATAAATATTACAACATTATGCAAGAATTGTTCATAACATTTTTAGCAAAAAAATATTTTATTTCTTTTTATGATGTAACTTTTAAAGATTATTTAAAAGAAGACGACATTCCTGACAATTTGGTTGATAAAAACATTTTTGCTGAAGGTTCTAATGCTGATGATTTCTCAAAAACTGAAACCATAAATTTCATAAGAAATGCAATTTGTCACAGTGACACAACCGAACATTGCAAATTTTTAATAAAAGACGGAAAATTACATATTGAAATTGATAGAACTTTGAAAAATAGACGATTTCATGTTGTTTTTAACGCAAATTATTTAGCAAAACTTACTTCTCAACTCACACACTCAACAAAACTCGATATAACAATCTTTAAAAAGAAAAGCGCATTTGACATCTCACAAGGAAATTATTTGCATCAAATAAAAAATAACCTTTATCTGCGAAGAATCAAACTATCTGCAGACAAAGAGGAAAAAGACACTACCGACCTTATGGATTTTGTTAAACACGCAGAAGAAACCGGAAATTATAAAGACTTTAAATTTTCAACATTGCAAGCCGCAAAAGCACAAGAAGATATTTTTGCGTGCTTAGGCAAAGACCCTGACATTAACATTTTATCAGTTCTTTCACAAATTCTCAGGTCCACCCTTCCACTTGCTTCAGTTAAATTTGATGAATGGCAACAGTTGTTTTGCTTTGAAGAATATTATCTTGACGGCAACTTAACCTATAATGATATTTGCAATGAGATAAAAAACGAAGTTCATGGCAAAGAAACACATTTCCATAAAATTAGAAAAAATTATAAAAACGACGAATCTTTCATATTCGCAAACTACATACAAACAGAAAACATTCTTTTCAATTTGTCTACAATTTTTTATGGATATCTTTTTGACACACTCATCACTGATGAAACCATTAAAATTGGAAAAAAGGAAATCCCTAAAAACAAATTAAGAAACGCTTTTGAACACTCAAGATATTACTTTGCAACCAACGGCACAATGGTTTTTCTTGATTGGAAAAATAAAGACGAATATGACACAAATTGGAAAACAAACATAAAAATTGAAGACCTTGCAAAATTTGCAGAAGAATATGTAAGAACCTTCACCCCACAACCAACAAACAATTAAAAAAGACCATTGATAATTTCAATGGTCTTTAAATTTGCAAAAAAAATCCAAATCGATTGAGTTGGAATTTTTGGCGCTCCTCTTTGTTAAATATATCATACAATTTCTGCTTTTCAAAACAATTATTAAGATAAATTTAGATATAAACGTAAAGATTATTATTTTTATTTGTATTTTTATTTTTTAAAATTTAAATTTATGCTATAATCATAATAAGCATAGTGTATAGGAGTATATTTTGGAAAGTAAAGTATTTAAATATTTAGAAAGAAAAAGATTTAAATCAGTTGCAAATTTATTTTATAAATCAACAATTAAAAATAATTTGAAGATTTTAAATATTTTAGATGATGATGATTTAATACAAGTCGTAAGGAGTCTAAGAAAAGATTATTTGGCAAATCTATTAGTTCATTTGTCAACAGAAAAAAGACAACTGATTTTGGAGTCTTTAAATGATAAAGAAATAAATAAGCTTTTAGAAGACACTTCAGTAAATGTAACAATTCAAATTATTGAGGGTTCATCACAAGAAGTTGCGTCAAGAATTTTAAAGAAAGAGGAAATTATCTATCTTTTAAATAAAGAAAATTATACCATCTTAAAACCCTTGATTTCAATGATGTCAAGTGAGGAACTTGTTAAAATTTTTGAGCAATTAAAGCCCCAAAATAGAGTTAAGTTGTTTTTGATTTTGCCAAAAGATTTAGCTGTTAAAACTTTTGTAGGACTAACTTATCAAACAAAGCAATTGCTACTTAATAAGTTAACTGAAGAAGAATTAAAAGACCTAATGGCGGGTTTAGTTGTTGATGAAACTGTTATACTTGTTAAAGAAATGCCTTTTAATATTGTGAAGAAAATTATGTCACAAAGTAGTGAAGAAACGAAAGAATATATAAATTCTATTTTAAATTATCCAAAAGATAGTGTAGGGAGAATTATGTCAAGGGAGTATCTTGCAATTCCTTTGCAATCGACAATAAGACAGGCTTTGCAAATTGTTAAAAAAAGCAAAATAAAATCTAATAATTTTTATAATGTTTATGTTGTTGATGAGTCAAATAAACTTATGGGTATGGTTTCAGTTAAAAAGCTGATTCAAACAGAAGGTGATGAGTTGGTTTGTGATGTAATGGAAAAAGATATTATTTTCTCGCAAACAAACGAAAATAAAAGACTTGCGGCAAGTAAAATCCTAGATTATAACCTCACATCACTCCCTATCGTTAACGAAACAAACCACTTAGTTGGTGTGATATCAATAGACGATGCTGTTTATATTATTAAGAAGAAAAATGATGAATATTTGACTAAAATGAATGCTTTGTCACCAATTACAACACCTTACTTGAAAACAAATATTTGGCAGATTTGGAAAACAAGAATACCATGGCTTTTGATATTATTAATTAGTGCGACTTTTACTGGACTGATTTTAAACTCTTATGAATCCAAGTTAAATGCTATATCTCCAGTTTTATTTGCGTGTGTTCCTATGATGATGGACACTGGTGGAAATTGCGGTTCACAGTCATCAGTAACGGTTATTCGTTCGTTGTCTTTAAACGAGTTGACTGTGAAGGATTGGTGGAGAGTTTTAATTAAGGAAATTGGAGCATCAATAATCTTAGGGTTAACTTTGGCATTGGCTTGTTTTGCAAAACTCTTGTTGATAGATAACTTATTGTTTGGCTATTCAGGGTATACTATGATTCGTTCGGCAGTTGTTTCGCTTGCGTTGTTTGCAACGGTTGTTATTGCTAAAATTACAGGATGTTTACTTCCGTTAATTGCAAAAAAGTGCAAGCTTGACCCTGCAGTTATGGCGGCACCATTCATAACTACAATCGTTGATTCTTTATCATTAATTTTATTTTGTTCAATGTCAGTTGCTATACTTGCATAAACAAAAACTAATATATCTTAAAATTATTATATTTTTAAAGAAGTCTATTCCAGAAACAGAATAGACTTTAATTTTTTACAAAAAAAACTGTCTCGGGTTCGAGACAGTCAAAGGTTGGCTCCATACCATAAGTATAAGTATGGACAATTATACCTTTTTCTTAAATTTACATTTTGGATAATTTGAACAGCCATAAAATTCACCATAATCACCTGTTCTTATTACTAATTTAGCACCACATCTTGGACAAATGTTATTCTCAATATCTTCTTGCATTTTATGAATATTACTAATATGTTCTTCTTCTGTAATAACATTATTTTGGTATCTTCTTAGTACATTAGCAACATAATTTATTTGTTTTGGCGTTATTGTTTTTCCATAATCAAGATTTAATATTTCTTCTAAATCATCCAAATTGCAAACATTATTTGAATCTACACCTTCAATATCTGCATCAATAAAAACAACAATTGAAATAATATCTATATTTTTAGGTAAAAATTTTTGAAGTTTGTAAATATGAGATTTATTTTGTTTAATTGGATTATAAAATTTATTTTTTACATTTCCAAAGGCTAAAACCTGTGTCCATTCATATTGTTCTTCATTTCCATATATTTCACCTTTATAATTCTTTGTTTCTATAACAAAAATACCATTTTTATTTATATATATGTGGTCTATTTGAACAGAATTTCCATTGGATAAAAATTTGTAATTATTAAAAACCAGTTTTTCACCATCTATTGATTCTCCTAAAACCCTACGAACTAATTCTTCTCCCTCTTCCCCTATTTCTTTGTTAGAAATAGGTTTTTCTGTTTCAATTCTACTAATAGCAAGGGCTATTAATGAGACAACAAAGATAATTAAAAATAATATATATCCCAAAATTTACTCCTATTTAATAAAATTTTATAAAGCAAAAAAGTTCGAACCTTTTGGTTCGAACTTTTTATTTTGGCTCCCCAGGTAGGG
>JAFQBZ010000189.1 GCA_017399515.1 Clostridia bacterium
AATTCATCATATCTTTCAGTGTCTTTCATAACTAAATGAATATGAACATCACCACTCTTTGTTTCATTTTCAGTTGAAGCAAAGAACTTATATATTTGTGTAGTATTATTTCCCTCAAAATAACCGTTATTTTTCAAGATTAAAGAATATTGTTCAAAATTTTCATAGTTTGATGCACCAATTAAAATGTCTATAATATTTTTGCCAACCATGTCAGGAATTGCGGTAGACCCAACATGAGAAATAGAAATATCACCGCCAAGCAATTCTGTTAACAACTTTTTTAATTTTGAATATTGTTTACAATTTTCTTCATAATTTTGAATTTTAAGTTCAACCATAAAACCTCTAAATTAATATAAAATAAAAGCAAGCACTTAAACTGTGCTTGCTTATGTTGGTGCCGATGACTGGGGTTGAACCAGCACGAAGTTGCCCTCGGCAGATTTTGAGTCTGCTGCGTCTGCCATTCCGCCACATCGGCATATTATATGCTATCAACGAACATATAATAGCATATAATTATAAATTTTGCAAGAATTATTTTATATAAATTAATAAATTCCTATATCATTGTCATCAGCATGCGATTTAAAGGTTTCAGGCTCTTCTCTTTTGTCAACATACTTTTTAAGTCTTTCACTTTCACGCTTTTCTTTTTCATGTTTAATTGATTCAGTGCTGATTGAGTTAACCACATGACTATATTTTGTGTAAGTGTCTTCAGTTGGACTTGTGAAAATATTATCAACTTTAATAAATGTCTTATCTGAAGAAACATTTCCACCAGGAAGAACCAAATTTCCAACAACTTCACCCGTTCTTGTGCTAATTAAGTTTAAAATACCTTTAGCATTTGCCTTAACAAGACCTTCAGTGTCGGCACTAAAAATAAAGAAGTTTGTGCTGTTGTCAAATTCACCAATATAATCAATTAAGAAATAATTATCTCTAAGTTCAGAGTTGTCTGAATAAACCTTATGAACTTTAACTTTTCTTGTGAATGATTGGTCTAAATTTGAAGTTGCAGGAAAGTGGATACCAAGTTTTTCAAACATTCCCCTGTCAAAACAACTAGAAACACTTTCAGATGATAACATATGAACTTCGTTAATACAGTCATACTTGCCATCATTCTTTCTAATGCGAAGATAAATGTTGCCATCTTTATCATAAAGCCAAACACGAATAACTTTGTGCCACAAACCTTTATAGTGAACATCATGTTCATCTTCTGAACTTAAAAACACACCATTTTCATCAAAAGTATCATAATAATTCATAATAATTATTTCCTTATAATTTTCTATCAGATATGTTGATATTTAATTTGCCAAGTTCATCACGAACAAAATCAGATAATTCATAATTTTTGTCAGCGCGAAGTTTTTGACGAATTGAAGAAATAAGTTCTAAGAGTTTTTCTTCATTGTTATTATCAACTGCTTTTATTGTATCACATTTGAAATCAAAACCCAAAACATCTTCGAACATTTTAACAATAAAGTTTGATTGAATGATTAAATTTTGATTATTTGCTTCAATTAATTTAGATGCAATCTTAACAAATCTTAATAATTCTGAAATTGCAACAGGTGTGTTAAAGTCATCATCCATTGCTTGAATAAATGCATTTTCAACTGAAACAAGTTCTTCTGCTTCTGGTTTTAACATTTTTCCGTTAGAAATTTCTTTGATTTTTGCAAAAATCTCACTAATTTTCTCAAATTGTGGCTTAATTTGATTGATTGCATCTTTGCTGAAATCAACAGGTTTACGATAATGGAATTGAAGAATGAAATATCTAACAAGCATTGGGTCAAATTCTTTAAATAAATCTTCAAGTGTAATAAAGTTACCCAAACTCTTACCCATCTTTGTTCCATTAACAGTTACAAGATTGTTATGCATAAAATAGTTTACAAATTTTTTGCCATTTGCAACTTCACTTTGAGCAATTTCACTCTCATGATGTGGAAAAATATTATCAAGTCCACCACCATGAATATCAAAAGTTTCACCAAGAAACTTTTTGCAAAGTGTTGAACATTCTAAATGCCAGCCAGGATAACCAACGCCCCATGGTGAATTCCATTTCATAATGTGTCCACCAACTGCAGATTTCCAAAGAGCAAAATCTTCAGGATTTTCTTTATCGTCGGCAATTTCAATTCTTTCACCAGATAAATTATTTTCTAATTTTCTGCCTGAAAGTTTGCCATAATCTGGAAGTTTATGAACAGAAAAGTAAACATTTCCCTCTTTAGTAACATAACCAAAGCCTTTATCAATAATTTTTTGAACAAACTCAATCATTTCAGGAATGAATCCAGTTGCTCTTGCACTAATTGTTGGTCTTTTAATGCCAAGTTTATCCATATATTCAAAATAAATAGATTCATATTTATATGCAAGTGCATAAGGGTCAACATTTTCTTTTTGTGCTTGAACTAAAATTTTATCTTGTCCATCATCAGAATCACCAACCAAGTGACCAACATCAGTAATATTTTGAACATATTTAACTTTATAACCTAAGAAATCAAAATATCTTCTAATAACATCAAAATTTGTATATGATCTAGCATGTCCAACATGAGGTGGTCCATAAACTGTTGGTCCACATACATACATATTAACCCTGCCTTCGTTAATAGGAATAAATTTTTCTTTTTTTCTTGTAAATGAATTATAAATTGAAAGTGCCATATAAACCTCCTAATAAATAAAAAAAGTGAGCAGTTATCTACTCACTTTTATTTTTAAAAAAATTAGACAACTGAAAACAACCTTTAAATTAAAGGTCTTATTAAATTATTCAGTTGCAACAACATTTTTTCATATAATTTCTTCCTTAATATAATACAAGTATATATCAACAAAAAATTATTGTCAACACTTTTATTTTATAAATTTTTTGCCACGAAATAAGCAGATTTAATACATTCAGCATCATCACATATTTTTAAAGCATTGCCAATCATATAAACTTCCCCTTTGTAACTACTAGAAACAATGTCATAATAAAGTTTGTTATTAGAAGTCAAATCCGGTTCATAAACAAAACAGTCGTAATCAATTAAAACAAGTTTATTATTTTTTCTTAAAACTGAATTTGATTTCAAATTTATGGCAGTTGATAATATATTTTGTTTATTAATATCACTATTAATTATCAGTTCAATGAAATCATGCTCAATTTTTTTAACCCTTGCATTGATATAAATATTTGCATTTAGATTAGTCAATTCATAAAAATAATAAGTAAACCGATCGTTTGAAATATTTTTAATTGTATCAAAGTTTGAAAATATTAATGATACTTGTTTTTTATTTTTTAATAAATACAAGGCAAAATTTAATGACAATTCACTTTTTGCATATAAAATAAAATGATGATTATTGTTAATAATTTTTTTATTTGTTAAAACATCATATAAACTTACAACTGATTTTAACACAGAACCTAAAATATTTAAAAATTTTTCATGTGAACCCGTTGCCACAATAATTGCCCTATATTCTTTATTTATTAGAATATTATCGTGTTTTATATCGGTTTTTAAATAAATTTGACAATTATTTGCGTTTTTTATTAACAAATTATCTATATAATCATTAAAATTTTTTGTTAATTTGCAAAAATCAAAAATTTCAAAATTTTTTCTTCTTTTGTTTAAGATATCATTTTTATCATAAATATCAACATAAAAACCTCTTTCTAATAAATATATTGCACACATCAAACCACTAAGCCCACCGCCAATAATTGCAACATTATTATTGTGTTTCAAAGAAACCTTGTTTAATTTTTGTGAAAAAACTTCTGGGTTAATCAAACAAGAATTTATACCCTGTTCTTTTGAAATATAATCACAATATCCACATTTAGTGCAAGGCCTGATTAAAACATCATTATTTTTGTTAATTAAATATTTATTATCTGCATACAACTGTTTTGTCACATCAAGAAAGCCAAATGTATTATTCTTTAAATATAGTTCTGCTTTGTTGATATTATTTATATTATCTTTATAAATTAATATGACATCATCGCCAAATTTATTTTTTATGTTTTGTTTTGAAAATAAATCTTTAATTTCTTTATAATAGTCATAAAATAAATATTCATCTTGAAACTCATTGTGTATATTAAAAAACTCATTTTCAAAAGTACCAAAGTTAAAAACAAACCCACAAACGCCTAGGTTAACTAGTTTTATAAGAAACTCACACATCCATTTAAACTCTGTTATCCTGCTTATTTTTGCCGTAGTTTTTATCTTTTTTAAGTTGTTTTTATAGGTTTTATTTAAAAAATTATTTAATGTTATTGAATAAAAAATATTAAAATTTTTAAATTCATTATTTAGATTATGCAACAGTTTCAATTGCAGTTCACCTATGTTAGAATAATAGCCAAAATATCGTCTGTTAAATTCAAATGATGAAAATTCACCTAAAATATTATACATATCTCCATTAATTAAAACACCATCAAAACCAACATTTTCAGCAAATCTGCATAATGATTTTATTTCATAAATCAACTCGTTACATTTAAAGTCTGAAAATCTCATACAAATGTTCGAGCAGTCATTAACCGATCTATTAAACGATGCTGAATAATTTAACTTGTTTAGAAATTTATTTTTATCAATTCCCCTTCCATAAAATTCTTTTATTTGCAAAAATATTTTTGTTCCTAGTGTGTGAACTTTGTTAATATAATTTTTAAATTTTTCTATATTTGATTTTTTATTAACATTGATTCTATTCAAATTACTAAAATCAATCCCACCGGTTATTATTAACCCAACATTTGATTTTGCAACATTAAAATAATATTCACCAAAATTCAAGTCTTCACATTCAAAAAACTCATTATCGGTCAAATTACAAAACACAAAATGATTTTTAAAATTAAGATTATTTGTAAAAAATGGCTTAAACAATTCGTTAATTGATAATTTATTAACATTGTTGTTTTCTTTTCTATCAACCAACAATTTCGCTTTTAAAACCTCAAAATCAGGTTCAAATGACATATTTAAAGTGTTGTCCATATTCTAATTATTATCAATTAAATAAAGCGATAAACATATTTTTACAAAATAAAAAAGGAGGTAAAAACCTCCTTTTTTATTTTAATATTACACATTTACTTAATGAGTAATTTTAACTGTTTAATTATATTCAAACAATTGAACACCCTTTTGACCTAAGGTAAAGTATCGAAATAATTGAATAAATTATCAAGATCAGTAACATTAGCGTCAAGTGAGTTAACAACAGTGTTTCCTCCATTATCTTTCTTAAGAACCATTGTAAATTCTACAAAGTTGCTTGAAACTTTATTTGGAAGAGCATCTGCACCAACAAAGTTAAGAGCAATAATGTAATGCTTAGATGACTTTGTTTGTCCAACTTCAAGGTCATTACCATCGATTGGAAGAGTGTATGAACTTTGATATGTTGGCATTGTGAGCGGTGTATTCTTGAAGATGTAATCTAAGTCATGAACACCAACAAGTTGAGCCAATAAGTTGTCTATTGACACACCATTCTTAGTTGGTCTGTAGTAATACATAACAAGTGCTGTCGCTTGTTCAAGAGTAATATTTGTATATGTCTTAGTGTCAGTACCATAAGTAATAGTGAATCCATCATAATAATATTTATAAATCATATAAAGTTCTTCGTATGAAATTTGAAGGAACTTAATTTCATTAACATTAAGTGATGTGCCTGTCTTGTAGTTTTCATAAATTGTATTCATCATACCAGTATTGAATGAAATGTTTGCAGTTGTTTCATTAACATTAACTGATGAAATTGTAAATCCAAAGTTGTTTGAAAGTGTTGTGATTGCAGAAACAAATCCTGTTTCGTTATGATCTTTCATATAAAGAATATTTGCAGATGTAACGAGTGCAATATTATCAGCATTTGTACCAGTCTTATTGGTATAGAACGCCATAATATAGTAATCAACATTTTGTTTTAATCCAGCAATTCCAACTCTTGTTCCCACAAGTTTAACTCTGCTTGTGTATGTGATTGTGTCAGCATTACCTGCATTATACTGAGCGATTGTTAAATTCAATGCTTCAATCACAGTCATGAATTTGTTTGTAATGTAATCAGTAAATTTCTTGAATTGTTCACCGTTAAATACAATGAAGTTCAAGTTGTGATTTGCAGTGTTATATTGAACACCAAGTGTGTGATCATACTTGTTTGTGGTCATCTTACTTGTGTCAATTGTAGCAGTGTAAGCACCGTTTTCAACATCTCTAGTAATATCACTATCTGTGTAGTCATCAATGAACATAATGTCTTGATCATAAATAACTGTTGCAG
>JAFQBZ010000190.1 GCA_017399515.1 Clostridia bacterium
AAATGCAGCATATTCATAATCTGAATCAATTGCAACTTCAAAAGTGATGTAAGTTGTTTCACTTTGCATATCTTCAGCCTTATCATTTGCATACTTCAAAACCAAAGCAAGTTCATTAACTGAATCAATGTATAAATCAAAAGTTGATGCTTGATAAGTGAATTCCATTAAATCATAAACATTAAATGCGTCTTCAGTTTCAGCAACATATTCTAAATAGTCATCAGCAGTGTAACCACAAACTGTTTTATATACATCTGTAAAGAAAAATTGTGTGTATGTGAACACTTCATAATAGGTTGTTGATGTTTCTTTAACTGCAGGATTTCCGTGAGTTGCGTCAATTCCAAACCACTCACCGTTATATAAAACCTTATTCCAAGCATGGTTGTCACCACTGACTATAATGGTTGGAATATTTTCAATTTTTGAAAGAATTAAAAATGCTTTCGCATAGCCTTCACAAACAGCCACACCATTGTTAAACACACCTTCAGCAAACCAAGCGTCATATTTTGTAAGTTCAGCACTTGTAAGCCCTGATTCTGAAAGTTCAAGGGCTTTATTGTCATATTCAACATTCATAACAAGCCATTCATAAATTGCACGAAGTTTTTCAAAGTCTGTCATATCATCGTTGCAAATCTCAAGAAGAACTGCCTTTGCCTTGTTGTAAACAATTTCTGCTTTTGAACTTGGAATTGGTGCTGGCTTATAACCATTCATAAGCACATGAACCAATTGGTCACTTGTTGAAACAGGAATGGTTTTTGAAACATTGTTTATGTTGAAATCATCAAAATCACTTGCTCTTTTGTTTTCATTTTCAAACATAACAGCATAATCTTGTTGTTCATAAATATCTTCTTTGCTTTCATCTGCAACAAGTGTTGCTTCACTTGAAACGCCACTTTTTGTTATATAAAAATAACCTGTTGAACCAACTGCCTTAAGACCAAATTCTAAGTTTTTGGAATATGAAGTCAACGCCCCTCTCGAAGCATAAGTTCCACTGCCTGTCAATTCATCATAAGCGTCACTAATTTCATCTAAAATTGCCTGTGCACCTGTTGAACAATATTGAAGTTTAAGCCCTATTGATTTAGATACATCATAGAAAATTACATAATCAATCCAAGCCAAAAGTTCGGCTCTTGAACCAATATTTATTGTTGAAAGCGAGTTACACGCAGAACTAAACTCATTAAGATATGGATAAAAATGAATCTCATTCATAAAATATTCATAAGTTCCATATAAAGTTAATTCATCTTCAAGTTCATTTCCAAAAGAATATTCTGTTGTTAACCCCTCATCAACATACCATTTTTGAACAAAATAGCCAGACATTCCAAAATCATCAGGTGAAAAATTGCTAGTTATTTTGTTTAATGTGATTTCTTCACCAATATATGAATCAATTGAGTGAACTTTTTTTCCGTCAATGTTTAAATTTATTGGAGCCACATTTGACCAATGAGCATATAATGTGTAATTTTCAAGTTCACTTGAATCTATTGTTTCAACTTTTGTGCCTGTTCCATTTTCACCTGTGAACCAACCAACAAAATAGAATCCATCAACTTTTAATCTTTCAAGTTCAAATTCACCAAATGTCACATCATATTCATCAGGATTAGAGTTAACTGCTCCTTTCAAGTTGTTATATGTGATTGTCTTTTTTATTGTTTCAAATCGTGGTTCAAGAACAACATCTTCTTCAATGCTATCAATAGTTATAGACGAGTTTGTGCTTATGCACTCGTCACCATCATACCAACCCTTGAAGATATAACCATTATTAACTGAAACTGAAACTGTTGCAGATTCTTGATAAGGATAAAGTTTTCCAACACCTGAATAAGTTGCACCATTTTCATAATTAGAATTTATTGAAACGGTATAAAGCCTTTCAATCTCTTTAAACACCGCCGTGTAAGTTGCATCTTTTTCAACTTTTTGAAGTTCAGGTTCCCACTTATCAAAAACATATTCTATTGTTTTTGTTGGGGCTTTTTTAGGAGTTCCGTCAAAAAATGCCATCATATCATATTCCATTTTTTGAACATACTCTTTTCCATCAACCACAAAAGTTATGTCATACTTTTTATGAAAAATTTTAGAAAGCACATTTGTATAGTTATATAAACAAAACACTGTTCCAACAACAAGCACCAGCACAATAAGTCTTGCTAGACCCGTTTTTCTTTTTTCAACTTGCTTTTCTTCTTCCATATAACCACCTTTTTAAAGTTATTAAATATAAACTATTTTACATTTTTGTTTTGGTTAATTTTTGAGTTTATAAGTTCAATAAACTCATCGTTTTTATAAAGTGATAAATAAATGTTTTTCTTTTTTGTTTGAACACAAATTCTGTCTAACGAATTTGCAGTTGTTGAAATTGGATTGTGAGTTTTTTGCACACCAATAACATTTTCAAATTTTACTGCAAACTTTAAAAATCCATAATAAAACACAAAATAATCATCATAAACATCAACCCAATCACGAACCATTATAGGTATCCAAATGATATCTAACAAATAACAAACCACAAAACCCATTATTGTTGAGAAAGTCCACACAAATGTTGTGTCAAAAACAACAATAAATGCTGGAATTAAGTTGTAAATTATAAACAAAAACCAAACCCACCAAGCAGTTTTACCATCAAATCGTTTCATAAATATTCCTCTTTTAGTTTTAATCAAAATTGCTATTTTTATTTTATCACATATTTTTAGTTAGTCGGTATTATTTTTTAGTATTTTTCTACAAAATTTGATAAATTTTCACATAAAAAATACATTAATTGCGTCATGCAAAACTAAATTTACAAAAATGCTACAATTTAATGATTATTTATGATATAATGAATATAATCAATATTGTTGCTTTTGCAATCAATTAGTTTGGAGATATTTATGAACAACCAATCAAAACAACTCATTCGTGAATTTATGTCAACACACATTTTTGGAACAAATGGTGATTATAACTTTGAAGAACTTTATAATTTATTCGCAACACTTGAAGTTAAAGATGTTGTTTCACTTTTAAATTCACCTGATGATTTTCAAGACTTTGTTATTGAAAACATTAACCTTATAAAATCAAACCAACCAATTTTGCAATACACCCTTCTTGTTTCTCTTGAAAGGTTTAAATCTAAACTTGTCAAAAAACTTGAATATGCTTTCAGCACATCAAATGCAATGTTTGCAAAAACAGTTAACGACCTTGCCCCATCAAGAGAATCAAAAATTCTCGATGTTGGCTCAGGAGAAATTCCTTCATCGTCAATTCTTCTTGGTGGTTTAAAACATAAAGTCACAACAATGGACAGCCTTATCATTATGCCAAAAGATGTGCTTTCAAACCTTCATGTTACTTTAGATAAAAGATTTTTTGGCAAAAATTCGCCTGTTAAAGACTTTGACTTTGTGGTTGGAAAATATCCTTGTAACGCAATCATTCCTATTGTTGAAGAATGCTCTGCGGCAAATAAACCTTATTTAATCAAACTTTGCAACCATAACATTCCTGGCTTTAAATTCGACACACTTGATTGGCGCGAAGGTTGGAAACGCATTTTGCCTGACATTGATTCATATATAAAATTTTATGACGAATATGCCTTCAATATCGATTTATCTGAAGAATCTGTAAAGAAAATTATCGACCTTTATGAAGGCGAAATTCCTAGATGTCAAAAACAAAGTATTGTTCCACTTGTTGACACTTCAAACTTTGATTTAGAAAATCTTAAATTCTCAACATCAAAATCACAAAATCAACCACAACCAGAATAAATTCAATAAAAAAAGAACTCATTTAAAAATGAGTTCTTTTTATTTAAAACCTTTAACTTCTAAAACTTTGTTAAATAAAACCCTATGTGTTTCTGGAAATGTTAAATTTTCTGGAAGCGTATCAAAAAAATCAATTTCTTCAATTTCGAAATTTGGAAGCCTATCTAACTCTTCAATTTCTGCAAAACACAAAATTGCATAAGTTGAAACTGAATATACACAAATTGGCTCTATCTTCACTTTTGTTGCACCAGTTTCTTCATAAAGTTCTCGTTTTGCTGCAGTCAAATAATCTTCTCCGCTTTCAATATGCCCACCAGGAATCTCCCAACCACCTCGTTTTATATTTCTTGAAAAGACCCATTTGCCTTTATATCTGCAAACACAAACCACCCTTGTAAACTTATCTTCACTAACAGTTCCAAGTTCGTGCAGTTTAACTTCAAACATATTTTTCTCCATAAACTTATTAAAACCACTTCTTGTTCATTTTATTTAAAAGTTCTTCAGTTATCAAATATCCACTCGCGTCACCAATAACTGAATCAGTTAAACAATGTGGACATTTTGCAGTGTCACCATTTTCATCTTTAAGCCATTCTTTAATTTCACTGCTTTTAAAAATCTTTTTACAAAAATAGCACCCACAAAATTCACTCTTTTCAATTTCTTCTTTGTTACTTATTGAGTGTTTGTGTGTTTGCTCTAAATCTTTTAAATTCATAATTTACCCTTTAACTCTTTAACAAGTTCATAATAATTTCATTTTTTGGGCAACTTGCGGCTTCTTTATGTCCCTTTCCACCATAAAAACTTGCAAATGCTCCAACATCTATATTTTGTTTTATACTTCTAAATGAAATTGTATCCCTGCCTGAAATAATTAAAGCAACCAAATCAATATTAAAATTATATTTAGTTTTTATTGTTTCAGCAATGTCGTTGCGATATTCATCTTCAACATTATCAATCACACCAACACTAAAATTTCTAATTTTAATCATTTTCATTTGGCTAATATAATTTGAACATTTTTCAAAAACCATTTTTTTGTATTCTTCAATCATTTTAATTTCTTCTTCATTAAATAATGCAGATTGATTAACTTTAAGTTTATTAAAAAATGTTTCAACATATTTTTCTCTTTTTAAAATTGAAAACAAAATGTTTAATTCATTTGCTTTTTCATTATTGAATTTGGTTTTCCATTCCCAAGTGTCATATTGCCTTGTAAGTTCAACAAATTCATCAATCAATTCACTTTTATTCAATAAATGATTACTCAACAAATAATTGTAAAATAAACTTGTTCCTGAACACTTTCCTTTTTCATCTTGAACAATTATTGTTGAAAAAGAATATTTGTCATTACCTTCTTCGATTTCCGTTTTGTGATGGTCTAAAATAACAGTTTTTTTATTCAAATTATTATCTTCAGCAAATTGAGAAATCAAAGGTTGTTTTATGCACAAATCAGTAACGAAAAATTTATCATAACTATAAATAGAACCATCATCAATAAATTTTTGAATTTGCTGATTTATTTCAAATGTATCACAATACACAACACAAATATCATTAAAAGACAACTTTCCTAAAACAGCACAACCCATGCCATCAATATCAATTTTATGTGTAAACAACAAAATTTTCATAAGATAACCTCTTAATTAAGAATATTACAATAATAGTCAAATTTACATTCCAAAACCATTTTGATTTTCATCTGCATAATCTGAAACAACAACATCTTTGGCTTTAACTCTTGTGGCACATTGTTTTTTCATAAGTTCTGATTTCATTTGTTTTTGTTCTTCAAAATTATCACTTATATCTATTTTTTCAATTTTCTTTCCCTTCTTTTGCTCTCCACTAGGTTTGTAAATTTTAATTTTTGCCATACTTATCTCCTAATATGCTTATTAACATTGAAATATCTTTTGATAGGTGCAGTGCAGGCTTGTAGGGAGCATGTTTACTTGCGACGGAATAGCAAGAGTTTCTCGAGCGTCACTCATTTCAACCTATCCTGCTCATCTGCTAGTTGAGATTGAAAATAAAGTTTTCTTTCGATTGGTGCAGTGCAGGCTTGTAAGTAGCAAGTTTACTTGCGACAGAATAGCAAGAGTTTCTCGAGCGTCACTCATTTCAAACTATCCTGTTCATCTGCTAGTTGAATTTGAAAATTTTATTTTCAAATGATTGGTGCAGTGCAGGCTTGTAAGGAACAAGTTTACTTGCGACGGAATAGCGAGAGTTTCTCGAGCGTCACTCATTTCAAACTGTCCTACTCATCTGCTTGTTGAATTTGAAAATTTCATTTTCAAATGATTGGTGCAGATGACAGGACTTGAACCTGCACGAGATTGATCTCACAAGGACCTGAACCTTGCGTGTATGCCATTTCACCACATCTGCATAATGCTTAAATCTAACTTAAATTATAGATTTGTTTAAATTAAAAATCAATCATATAAAAATATTCTTTATAAATTTTAATAAAATTATTTTAATTTATTGACAAATAATAAATTTCGATGTATTATAATGGAGTCGAATTTATGTGCGGGTGTAGCTCAATGGTAGAGCGTCAGCCTTCCAAGCTGGTTGCGTGGGTTCGATTCCCATCACCCGCTCCATTTAAATAAAATCGACACTATGTACCTTTAGCTCAGCTGGATAGAGCATCGCCCTTCTAAGGCGAGGGTCGGGGGTTCGAATCCCTCAAGGTACACCAAATATGGTGGATGTAGCGCAGTTGGTTAGAGCGCAAGATTGTGGATCTTGAGGTCGTGGGTTCAAGCCCCACCTTCCACCCCATTTATTTAAAACTTCATATTGGGGTGTCGCCAAGTGGTAAGGCAATAGACTTTGACTCTATCATTTCGTAGGTTCGAATCCTGCCACCCCAGCCAAATTTATTTCAAACTCGTCGTTGGGGTGTCGCCAAGTGGTAAGGCATGGGACTCTGACTCCCACATTCGAGGGTTCGAAACCTTCCACCCCAGCCAAAAATATGATTTTTATCAAAAATTTTCAAAAAACTCTTGCACTTTATGATTAAATCATATATAATAAACGCGTTGTTGAAGGAAAATTAAATATTATGGTTCATTAGCTCAGCCGGTAGAGCACTTGACTTTTAATCAAGGGGTCCCGAGTTCGAATCTCGGATGAGCCACCAAAATCTAAGCCAAGCCTACGCGCTTGGCTTAAATTTTACCTAAAATTTCAAAAGTTTCTGCGGATGTGGTGAAATTGGCAAACACGCTAGACTTAGGATC
>JAFQBZ010000191.1 GCA_017399515.1 Clostridia bacterium
GAGGTTAAATTAGTCGCCATTTTAGATGCTGACAAAGAAGGTTTTTTGCGTTCAACAGGTGCACTTATTCAAACGATTGGAAGAGCGGCTCGAAATGCAGAGGGCAGAGTTGTTATGTATGCTGATGAGATGACGGATAGTTTAAAAAAAGCGATTGATGAAACAAATAGAAGAAGAGCAATTCAAATGGCTTATAACAAAGAACATGGAATTGTTCCAAAAACAATTATTAAAGATATTGTTAACACACTTAAAATAACAACAAAAGAAACAGACACTTCTAACTTAAAGCCTGAAAAGATTAACAGACAAATAGAAAGTCTTACAGCACTCATGAATGTTGCTGTTAAATCACTTGATTTTGAAAAGGCAATTGAACTTCGTGATAAGATTGATGAACTTAAACACAAGAGAGATGGCAAAAAATATGAGGCAAAACAAAAGGTTGAAAAGGTTAGAGATAATGTTTATGAAAGAACAAGAAAGTCGCATAAAGTTAAGTAAAATTAATGTGTTATGTTTGACATAATACTGATAAATTCAGCATTTATATGTGATTTTTGACAGTTTAGGAGATATATGGATAATTTTATTAGAATTGTTGGTGCTAGAGAAAATAATTTAAAAAATGTAAGTTTAGACATTCCAAGAAACAAACTTGTGGTATTTACAGGGCTTTCTGGAAGTGGAAAGTCAAGCCTTGCATTTGACACACTTTTTGCTGAGGGACAAAGAAGGTATATGGAATCACTTTCTTCTTATGCAAGACAATTTTTAGGTCAAATGAAAAAGCCAGATGTTGATCAAATTGATGGACTTTCACCAGCAATTGCTATTGACCAAAAAACAACATCAGCAAATCCAAGGTCTACAGTTGGAACAGTAACTGAAATTTATGATTATTTTAGACTACTTTTTGCAAATATTGGTGTGCCTTATTGTGTGAACTGCAAAAAACCAATTAATGCACTTGCTGTTGACCAAATTGTTAAGATGATTATGACCGCAGAAAATGGTGCAAAAATTATGATTATTGCACCTGTGATTCGTGGAAAAAAGGGTGAATATCGCGAACTTTTTGAAGAATTTAGAAAAAAAGGTTATGTTCGTGTTAAAGTTGATGGTGTAATCTATACTCTTGATGAAGAAATTGTTTTAGAAAAAAACAAAAAGCATGACATTTCAGTTGTTATTGACAGACTTGTTAGAACCGATAATATGACAACTAGACTTGCTGAAAGTTTAGAAACTGCTTTAAAACTTGCTGGTGGAATTGTTGTTGTTGATACAAATGGTGAAGAATCTCTTTATTCAACAAAGCATAGTTGTCCTGATTGTGGGTTTTCATTTGATGAGATTTCTTCAAGGCTTTTCAGTTTTAACACGCCAATAGGTGCGTGCCCAGAATGTGCAGGTATTGGTTCAAAAATGACCATTGAAGAAGATCTTTTAATTAAAGATAAGAATTTATCACTTTCAGAAGGGGCAATTTCAACATTTGGTTGGGGTGATTATGGTTTTGGAAACCTTTATTTTAAAGCAATTTTAGATAAGTTTGGTTGCTCGATGATGACTCCATTTAAAAATTTGCCAAAAGAAGTGGTTAATGTTTTATTTTATGGAACTAATGGTGAAAAACTTCAAATTAATAGTTCATTTGGTTCATTTAATGGAAAGTTTGAAGGTATCATTCCAAATTTATATAGAAGGCATGAAAATGCTGCAAGTGATTTTGTTAGAAATGAAATTGAAAAATATATGGTTTCAAGAAAATGTCATCTTTGCAACGGCAAGAGATTAAATAATCAGGCATTATCTGTGAAAATTGCAGGAAAATCTATTATTGATGTTACAGATTTGAATATTACTGAAACTCAAAAATGGATTGAAAACTTGAACTTAACTGAAAAAGAACAGATGATTTCTAGAAGCATCTTCAAAGAAATCAATGCAAGACTCAAGTTTTTGGTTGATGTTGGGCTTCATTATTTAACACTTTCAAGAACAGCATTTACGCTTTCAGGCGGTGAGGCACAAAGAATTAGACTTGCAACACAAATAGGCAGTGGTCTTATGGGTGTGCTTTATATTCTTGATGAACCAAGCATTGGCTTGCATCCAAGAGATACAAACAAACTTATAGGAACTCTTAAACATTTAAGAGATTTAGGCAATAGTGTGGTGGTTGTTGAGCACGATGAAGATACAATTCGTTCGGCAGACTATATTGTTGATGTTGGACCAATGGCAGGTATTCATGGTGGAAGGGTGATTGCGCAAGGAACTGTGCCTGAAATTGAGCAGGCAGAAAATTCACTTACAGGTGCTTATTTATCTGGAAGAAGAGTGATTGAAACTCCTGAAAAAAGAAGACCTATGTCAGACAAAGTACTTGAAATTATCGGCGCTAAGCAGAATAATTTGAAAAATATTAATGTTAGAATTCCGCTTTCAAACTTTGTTGCAGTAACAGGTGTTTCAGGAAGTGGAAAGTCAAGTTTGATAAATGAAATTCTTTATCCTGCACTTGCTAATAAGATTAATGGTTCACATCTTCCTGAAGGTGTTTATAAACAAATTAAAGGTATTGAGAATATTGATAAAGTTGTTGTTATTGACCAAAGCCCAATAGGAAGAACCCCAAGAAGCAACCCTGTGACATACACAGGTGTGTTTTCTGCAATTCGTGAACTTTTTGCAAGTGTTCCAGAAGCAAAGGCTAAAGGTTACACTCCTGGAAGATTCAGTTTCAATGTGAAAGGTGGCAGATGTGAATGTTGTGGTGGTGATGGACTTTTAAAAATTGAAATGCATTTCTTGCCAGATGTTTATGTTACTTGCGATGAATGTAATGGAAAGAGATATAATAAAAATACGCTTGAAGTTACTTATAAAGGCAAAAACATTAATGATGTCTTAAATATGACAGTTGAAGACGCACTTGAATTTTTCTATAATTTGCCATCAATTCGAAATAAACTTCAAACACTTTATGATGTTGGTCTTGGTTATATCACACTTGGTCAACCAGCAACAACACTTTCAGGTGGTGAAGCACAAAGAGTAAAACTTGCAACTGAACTTTCTAAGCGTTCAACAGGCAAGACAATTTATATTTTAGACGAACCAACAACCGGTCTTCATACATATGATGTTCAAAAATTGATTACAATTTTGCAAAGATTGGTGTCAACAGGCAACAGTGTCGTTGTTATTGAACATAATCTTGATTTAATCAAGGTGGCTGACCATATTATTGATATTGGACCTGAAGGTGGCGATGAGGGTGGTAATATTATTGCTCAAGGAACACCTGAAGAAATTGCAAAATGCAAGTGGTCTTACACAGGTCAGGCGTTAAAAAATATTTTGAAATAGTATTGAAAAGTTTGCTAATGTATGCTATAATGTTTTATAATAATAACTTTGAGTTATTTTAAGGGGAGAAAATATGAAGAAAGTTATAGTGATATTTTTAGTTCTTCTTTGTTCATGTGGCATTGGGTATCTTGGTTATATGATCTTTAGATCGAAAAATATAGATACTGTTGAACTTGTTGGAAATATGCAAACACTTTATGTTGTTGGCGACGAAATTGATTTTGAAGATGCAAAACTTAAAGTGACCTATAAAAATGGTAACATTAGAATGGTTGATTTAGATTCTTCAACTGTTGAAGTTACTTATTTCACAACATCGGTTGAAACACATGCAAAAATGAATCTTATTTATAAATCTGCAGTTATTCCTGTTGAATTTAATGTTATTCAAAAGGGTGCATATTATTTAAAAAATTATAAACTTGTTTCAACATCTTCACCAAATTCGTCAAGCACAACAAATGAGTCTTACACAATTTCTAACACAAAAGAAATGATTTACATTGACGCTGGTGGAATTTGCAAATATTACACAAAAAACGCGAATGGTTGGACAATGATTGATGGAAATTATAACAGTAATTTGAGATATTCAATCACTGCAGACACATTGTCAGTTAATGTTGGAAAAACAAATTATGACATTAAAGTTGAATATTTAGATAGTGGAAAGATGAATTTGATAACAAATAAAGTTACAAAAATTGGAAACACAGAACTTATCAATTCATACGAAACAAGAGTGTTTGAACATTCAGATGAAATGAAAACAACACAATCTGTTGGGGCTGTTCAAGTTGCTAATGATTTGCTCAACAACAATTGTGCAAATTACATTGTTGGTCAATCAATCAGTCAGTGCAATACACCTGTTTATTTGAAAGCAACTTATATGCAATATAATTCAGGACATCAATTTAGAACTGTTTATATTCAAGTTGAAAGCAGCATGGTTACCAGAAATTTTAGCACTTCTAAAAAGAATTCCACAGGAACTTATGCAACTCTTTCATATGCAGGTTTTAATGATATTGCTTTGTTTTATAAAGTATCATAAAAAAAATACATACAATTTGTATGTATTTTTTTTTGCTTTTTAACAATAATTTATGTATGACTATAATGCTTATTCGTTCAATTTTAATTTATATTTGTGTGCTTGTTGCAATAAGGTTGATGGGCAAAAGACAAATTGGTGAAATGCAACCCTTTGAATTTGTGATAACACTTATAATTGCTGACCTTGCTTGCATTCCAATGGCTGAGTTATCGGTTCCATTAATTCACGGATTAGTTCCAATAGCGTCACTTCTCGTATTGCACTTTTTGATTTGTGTGTTGTCTAGAAAATTTATGTTTGCGAGATATATGCTTACAGGGAAGCCTGCGATTGTTGTTAGCCCTAAAGGTATAAACTATAAAGAACTTAAAAACTTAAATATGACTC
>JAFQBZ010000192.1 GCA_017399515.1 Clostridia bacterium
TAAACTTATCTCAAGGAGCGTGTTTATATGAATAAATTATATAGAATGGGTTTAGATATTGGTATTGGAAGTGTTGGTTTTGCTGTTTTAGAAAATGATCCAATAACCGAAGAACCTATAAAAATTTTAAAATTAGGTGTAAGAACTTTCAGTCCTAATGAAATTGCAAAAACAGGTGAAAGCACAGCCAAATCAAGAAGAGAAAAAAGAGGTCTTCACAGAAGAACTAGAAGGAAAGCATTTAGAATTGAAAGATTGAAAAAAATCCTTTCAAACTCTTTTGGTTTAAATTTACAAGAAGAAATGCAAAAACATGCAAAAACTGATATTTATGAACTTCGTGCTAAATCACTTGATGAAAAATTAACTTATGCGGAAATTGCAAAAATAATTTTAAATATTGCAAAGAGAAGGGGTTTTAAGAGTAATAGAAAATCTGGTGCTGTTGGTGAAGATGGTGTTCTTTTAAAAGCAATAAAAGAAAATTCTGAATTTTTAGCAAATAATGGTTATCGAACAATTGGTGAAGCGTTATATAAAGATTTAAGATTTAAAATTAATCTTTGTGGAAATATAATTTACAACATAAGAAATCATGGTGGAGATTATAAAAACTGCTTTCATAGAGATGATTTAATAAATGAAATAAATTTAATTTTAAAATCTCAGCAAAATTTTGGAAATTCGCAAATTAGTGATGAATTTATTGAAAAAATTGTAGAAATTATTTCAAAACAAAGAAATTTTGATGAAGGTCCAGGTAAACCAAGTCCTTATTCTGCAAAGTTTGAAATTGGAAGATGCACATTTCTTGGTGATGAAGGTGAACTTCGCGCACCAAAAGCAACATTTACATTTGAATATTTTTCAGCACTTTCAAAAATAAATAGTTTGAAAGTTAATGACAGAGAATTAACTTTAGAAGAGAAACAAAAACTTTATAACTATATTTTAAGTAACAAAGAACTTAAGTTTGAAAGAGTTAGAAAATTGTTAAATATTAAAGATAGTGAAACATTTAATCTTTGCAGATATGGTGCAAAAAAGAATAAAAAAGATGATAGTTTAACTGAAGCAGAAATCATTTCTTCAAGTGAAACAGCAACAATGGTTTCAATGAAAAATAGTCACGAAATCAAAACTAAGTTACAACTTAACTCACTTATTGAAAATAAAGACATTATTAATGAAGTTGCATGGGTTTTAACGACTTGCAAGAGTGATGTAACAATTGAAAATGCAATTGAAAATAATGAATTTTTGAAAAATTTATCGATTGAACAAAAAGAAGCAATCAAAACAATGAACTTTGATAAAGTTGGTTCACTTTCAGTTAAGGCTATGGAAATGATTATTCCATATCTCGAGCAAGGTCAAAGATATGACATTGCTTGTGAGTCTGCTGGTTTCAAACATAGCAGTTTTGCTCATTCTAAAAATAAATATTTAAAGGGTGAATTTGTTGAAGAAAGATTAAAAGACATCACTTCAAATGTTGTGAAAAGGTCTGTTAATCAAACCATAAGAATAATTAACGAAATAATCAAAGAATATGGTTCACCTCAATTTGTGAATATTGAACTTGCCAGAGAACTTTCAAAAGATTTTTCTGAAAGAAACAAAATTAAAAAACTTCAAGAAAAGAATTTTATTGAAAATGAAACTGCAAAAAATCAACTTGCTGAAGATTTCAAACTCACAAAAGTTGGTCATCACGACCTTGTTACACTTCGTTTATATCACGAACAAGATGGCAAGTGTATGTATAGTGGAAAGGAAATAGATATAAATCGTTTATTTGAACCAAACTATGTTCAGGTTGACCACATTTTGCCTTATAGCAGAAGTATGAATGACAGTTATAACAACAAGGTATTGGTTCTTGCTAGTGAAAATCAAAATAAGAGAAACAAAACACCTTATGAATGGTTTGGAAATGATGAAAAAAGATGGAATGCATTTGTTGCAAGGGTTAATCTTTTAAAAAATCGTGAAAAGAAAAGATTTTTGCTTAAAGAAAATTTTGGTGAAGAACAATCAAAAGATTTCATTGAAAGAAACTTAAACGACACAAAGTATATGTCAAAGTTTATGTTAAATTTAATGCAAGATTATCTTGAAATGGCTCCAAGCAATCATAAAAAAGTTGTAAGATCTGTTAATGGTGCAATCACAAGTTATCTTCGCAAGTTCTGGGGAATCAACAAGATTCGTGAAGATGGTGACACACATCACGCAATTGATGCGGCAGTTATTGCAACTGTGTCTGATGGACAAATTCAAAAAATAACAAAATATAATCAATTAAAAGAAAGATTCAACAGAAATGAAAAAGAATTCAAACTCATTGATAAAGAAACCGGTGAAGTTATAAGTGTTGCTGATAAAGAACAATTTGAAAAAGTAGGCATTGACATAATGTCTAAATATCTTCCAACACCATATCCAGAATTTTTAAGAGAACTTCAAATTAGGTCACGAGTTGATTATAATAATCCATTTAAGTTTACAAATGAAGAACAAATTGAACTCATTAAACTTGGTTATGATGATGAAGAAGTTCAAAAATTAAAACCGATTTTTGTCAGTCGAATGAAAACTGTTAAAACAACCGGTGCAATTCATGCTGAAACTCTCATGAGTGCGAGAGAATATGCTGAAACAAAAATGCTTGTTAAAACAGTTAAACTTTCTAGTTTAAAATTGAAAGAAGTTCAAGAAACAGTTCCTTTAAAAGATGATAAATATCCAGAGTTTTCAATTGAAAATTATTATAAACCTGAAAGCGACAGACTTTTATATTTAAAACTCAAAGAATATTTGCATGATAATGGTTCAATTTCTGATAATATTGAGTTTTATAAACCAAAAAAAGATGGCACTGATGGTCCAATTGTTAAAAGTGTTAAGGTTTATGAAAAATCATCAAATTGTGTAATCACTCCAAATGGTGCTGCTGCAAATGATAAAATGTTTAGAGTTGATGTTTTTGAAAAAGATAAAAAATTCTATCTTTGTCCAATTTATATGGCTGATGTTTATGCTAAAAAATTACCAAATAAAGTTATTCAAAGAGACAGAGATTGGACTGAAATTGATGATACA
>JAFQBZ010000193.1 GCA_017399515.1 Clostridia bacterium
ATGAACATCATCATCACGAAGAGCATGAGCACCATCATGACCATGATGGCGTTTGCGAAAAACACGGAAAAGAACACTGTGAAGAATGTCACCATGAGCATGATGAATACCATCATCACGAACATGATGAACACGAACATCACGAACATGATGAACACGAACATCATCATGACCATGAACATCATCACCATGATGGTCACGAATGTCATGACCCTAACTGCAAATGCCACCATCATCACCACCACGAAGAAGATGCTTATGGCATTGGTTCATTTGTGTATTATAGAAGAAAGCCAATCGTGAAAAGTAAGTTCCGTGTGTTTGTTGAGAACTTGCCAAGTTCAGTTATTCGTGCCAAAGGTTTGATGTGGTTCTCAAATGATAATGACAATATGTATATCTTTGAACAAGCGGGAACTCAAAAGACTGTGTTTAGAGCAGACTATTGGATTGACGCTCTTCCAGAAAGAGAAAAACAAGAATATATTAAGGCTAATCCAGACATCAAAAAAGATTGGAAAGAGGGCGTTGGTGACCGTATGGTTAAACTTGTTTTCATTGGTCAAAAAATGGACAAAGAAAAAATTATTGCAGAACTTGATAACTGTTTAGATAAGTAAAATTTTGAGGTGTTATGTTTTGCATAATACCTCATTTTTATTGAGTTTAGAGCGGATTTTTGAAATTTTAACGAAAAATAAAAAATAATAAAAAGGAGAAGTTTATGGCTAATCTTTATGTGATAACAGGGCCTGCTGGTGTTGGAAAATCAACTGTCACAAATGCTCTTGCAGACAGGCTTTCAAAGTGTGCAGTTTTAGAGGGCGATGAGATTTATCATCAAGTGAAAAGTGGCTGTGTTAAACCATGGCTTGAAGGCAATCACACAGACCTTATGTGGAAAAATATGACAATGCTTGCAAACAATTATTTAGAAGAAGGGTTTGATGTTGTTTTAAATTATATCATCTATAATGATGACCTTGAGTATATCAAAGAGAATGTTAAAGGGTTTGATATGCATTTTGTGGTGCTTATGGCAGACCGTGACACTGTTTCAAAAAGAGATACTGAAAGGGGTGAAGAATTTGCAGTGAATCGTGTTGATAAACATATTGCAAAATTTTTAAGTCAAGGTTATGCTGAAAATCACTTTTTATATAATGACAATAAAAGCGTTGCAGAAGAAGTTGAAGAAATTTTAACAGGAAAGTTTAAGGTTTAATATGGAAGATAAAATTAAAAGATTAAGTGAAATTATTGAAAAGTCAAACAGTGTGGTGTTATTCACAGGTGCAGGAATCAGTGTGCCATCAGGAATTCCTGATTTTCGTTCGGCAAAGGGGCTTTATAATAGCGGTGAAACAAAGTATGGTGTTTCACCAGAAGAAGCGATTTCGCACACTTTTTATAAGTATCGCACAGAAGAATTCTTTGAGTTTTATAAGGAAAATTTGGTTTTTCAAAATGCCAAACCTAATATTGCACATAAATATTTTGCAGAACTTGAAAAACAAGGCAAACTTAAAGCGGTTGTAACACAAAATATTGATGGGCTTCACGAAAAAGCGGGAAGCAGGAATGTGTTTAACATTCATGGTAATATTTATGTGAACTATTGTGAAGACTGCAATGAGCAATATGGGCTTGACTTTGTTATGAAAAGTGAAGGTGTGCCAACTTGTGAAAAGTGTGGTGGAATTGTTAGGCCAAAAGTTACGCTTTATGAAGAAGCACTTGATAATCAGGTTTATTATGGTGCGATTGATGCAATTCAAAAAGCAGACACGCTTATTGTTGTTGGAACAAGTTTGGTTGTTCAACCAGCCGCTTCAATGGTGAAATATTATTTTAATGGTGAAAATTTGGTGCTTATCAATCTTCAAGAAACACCTTATGACAATGTTGCTGACCTTGTGATTAATGAAAAGATTGAAAAAGTGGTTGAAAAGTTAGAAAACCTTGCAAAACAAAAGAATTAAAAAATTTCAAACTTTATTTTAAAAAATTGGCACTCTTGACTTGACAGTGCTAAAAAATGGTAGTATATTTAACTTGTTTTATGGAGATAATTTCATAAAGCAAGTTTTTTATTTTTAGGAGGAAATTTATGGATTATCAAAAATTTACTCAAAAATCACTTGAAGCATTAAACACTGCGCAATCACTTGCAAGTGAGTATGGCAATAGTGAAATTCAACAAGAACATTTATTATTTTCACTTTTAAGTCAACAAGATGGGCTTATTGCTGAAGTTTTGAAAGGGCAAGAAGTGAATGTTGATTCACTTTCAAGTGAGATAAAAGCAAAGATAGAGTCTATGCCAAGAGTTTCTGGTGGAAGTCAGGCTTATGTGTCTGCAGACCTAAATAAAGCACTTCAAGAGGCAGAAAAACAAGCAAAATCGATGAATGATGATTTCGTTTCTGTCGAACACCTGATGCTTGGAATCATTTTAAAAGCATCAAGTTCAGTTTCTTCTATGTTAAGCAAGTTTAAAATTACAAAAGATGCGTTTTTGAAAGCACTTCTTGCGGTTCGTGGAAATCAAAGGGTGACAAATGAAAACCCTGAAAACACTTATAATGTACTTAAAAAGTATG
>JAFQBZ010000194.1 GCA_017399515.1 Clostridia bacterium
ACACCCCAAATTTCAAGGCTATTTTAACCCTTCAAAAAAGAAAAATTAATAAAAGGTTGACAGTTATGAAATAATATGTTATAATAGTGGCAGTTTAGAGATAAACTAACTTAAAAAAAGGAATATATGCAATGATTAGAATTATCGATAATAATAACAATAATAATTGCGTAAGCGTCACAAAATAGTGGGGTTCCTTTTATATTGTT
This sequence comes from Clostridia bacterium, assembly GCA_017399515.1. GTDB lineage: Bacteria > Bacillota > Clostridia > Christensenellales > UBA1242 > RGIG1681. The sequence continues at coordinate 210 of JAFQBZ010000194.1, forward strand.
AGTTAACAAAAATTAAAGCAAAGTTGATTAGCGAAGTGGAAATCCCACTTCGCTTTATTTTTTGCACAAAATATTTCAAGGAGATGGCTATGGTTTATAAAATGAGTAATGCCCTAGCAGGCGAATATGTAATGACAGACGCCAGATAGGGCGTCATAAATAACAAAAACAATAATCAAAACATACTAAAAGTCAAACACTAAAGGAATTTGTTTGATTTTTGAAAACAAAATAAATAAACTTAAAATGGAGAAATGTATTATGAAAACTGAAATTAAGAGTATTGAACTCGAAAAAGAATGTGAAATCTCTGGTTTTGTTGAAACCACAAGAGAACAAAAAACAATGTTATTTATCGTGCTTCGTGACAGAAGCGGCAAAATTCAAATTGCTATTGAAAAAGCAAAAATGCCAGAAGTTGCAGCAAAAGTTGCAAGTCTTTTAAAAGACAGCGTTATTCGTGTTAAAGGTCATGCTGTTTCAGCACCAAATGTTACCCTTGGTGGAATTGAATTTGTTCCAAGCGAAATTGAAATTGAAAGTGAAGCACAAAACCTTCCAATCACCGCTGAAAGTTCAATCGACCTTCGTCAAGACTATCGTTGGATTGACCTTCGTGATGAAAAACGCAGACATATTTTTGAAATCCGTTCATTTGTTGAATCAAAAATGAGAGAGTTCTTTGTGTCTAAGGGCTTTATTGAAATTCACACACCAAAAATTTCTGCACAATGCAGTGAAGGTGGCGCTGAAGTTTTTGGCATTGACTATTATGGTCAAAAAGCATACCTCACACAAAGCCCACAATTCTATAAACAAATGGCTATTGCTTCAGGTTTTGAAAAAGTTTTCGAAATTGGCGCACAATATAGAGCAGAAAAATCATTCACTGCAAGACATGCTGCTGAAAGCGTTGCTCTTGACTTTGAAATTGCTGATGTTAAATCACACCACGAAGTTTGTGACACAGAAGAAGAAATGCTTGTCTTTGTGCTTTCTGCAATCAAAGAAAAATATGGCGAACTCATTGAAAAAGAATTTGGTGTTCCTGTTAAAGTTCCTGAAGGCAGAGTTCCAAGATTCAAACTTAAAGAAGTTTTTGAAATCTTTGAAAAAGAATATGGAATCAAAACTCCAGAAGCAAAGAAACTTGACCTTGACCCAGATGCTGAAAAACTCATCTGCAAATATGCAGCAGAAAAACTTGGAAGCGAACTTGTGTTCATCACTGACTACCCTGCTGAGGCTCGTGCTTTCTATTCAAAGAGAGTTAGCGAAGATTCACTTGATTGTATGTCACTTGACCTTCTCTATCGTGGTTGGGAAATGAACAGTGGTGCTGTTCGTGAACACAGATATGATGTGCTCAAAAAACAAATTGAAGAAAAAGGCATCAAAGCAGACCTTATGGCTGACTACCTTGAATTCTTTAAATATGGTTGCCCTCCACATGGCGGAATCGGTCTTGGAATTGACAGATTTGTTGCTAAACTTCTTGACCTTCCTAGCATCAAAGAAAGCATTTTAGTTTTCCGTGGTCCAAGCAGACTTAAACCATAAAAAACGCAAAATTGTTAGAAAATATGCAAAAAATATATAAAAAATCGCAAAAAATATAAAAATAATGCAAAAAAATTAAAAGGAGATAAATATGGAAGACATTGCGCATTTAGAATATTTAAGCAAACTTAAATTCGAAGACGCAGAAAGAGCAGCCTTTGAAAGCGAGTTCAAAAACATTATTTCTTTCGTTGATGAAATTGCAAATCTTGAACTTGAAGATAACCTTGACCTTGACAAGGCAATTTCAATTAATGAACTTAGGGCAGATGAAGCACACCAAAGCATTTCGCAAGAAGAAGCGCTTCAAAATGCACCAATACAAAAGGACGGATGTTATGTAACTCCGCTGGTGATTGACTAATGGATTATTCAAAACTTACACTTATCGAAATTAAAGACGGCATTTTATCAGGCAAGTTCACAAGTGAAGAAGTGACAAAACATTTCATTTCAGTTTGTGAAGCAAAAAAAGACCTCAACGCAATGATTGAAATTTTTGATGATGCCATAAAGCAAGCAAAAGCAGTTGACGAAAAAATTAAAAATAAAGAAAAAGTTGGAAAACTTGCAGGTGTGCCAATTGCAATTAAAGACAACATTTTATATAAAGGCAAACACGCAGGTTGTGCAAGCAAGTTTATGCAAGACTTCATTGCACCTTACAACGCAACCGTTGTTGAAAAACTTCTTGCTGAAGATGCAGTAATTCTTGGCAGAACAAATATGGATGAATTTGCAATGGGCGGAAGCACTGAAAAATCTTTCTATGGTGCTTGCCACAACGCACACGCATTTGACCGTGTTGCTGGTGGTTCTTCTGGTGGAAGTGCTGTTGCGGTTGCTGCAGGAATGGTTCCTTGCGCACTTGGAACAGACACCGGTGGTTCAATTCGCCAACCATCATCATATAACGGAACAGTTGGAATCAAGCCAACTTATGGCACTGTTTCAAGATTTGGTATTGTTGCATTTGCGTCATCACTTGACCAATGCTCACCAATCACAAAAACTGTTGACGACCTTGAATATGTGCTTCGAATCATCGCTGCAAAAGATGAACACGATGGCACAACAATCACTAACTTTATGGTGAGAAGCCCTAAACAAAAATACACCCTTGGCATTTGCAAAGAAATGCTTGCAAAATTCAAAACAATGCCGGGCTATAAACCATTCACAGACGCTCTTGAAAAATTAAAATCTACTTTTGATTTTGTTGAAGTTTCAATTCCTCATATTGCAAACTCACTTGCAACATATTACATCATTTCGCCAGCCGAAGTTGCTTCAAACCTTGCAAGATTTGATGGCGTGAAATACACAAAGCGTTTCGGCTCTGCAAAAGACCTTGAAAGTGTTTATGTTGAAAGCAGAAGCGAAGGCTTTGGCAAAGAAGTTAAACGCAGAATAATGCTTGGAAACTTCGTGCTTTCAAGTGGTTATTTTGATGCATATTATAACAAAGCAAAAAAAGTTCAAAAACTTATCAAGAAAGAATTTAAGGCAGCATTTGAAAAATGTGATGCACTTATTCTTCCAACAACCACAGGTGAAGCATTCAAGATTGGTGAAAAAATGAATGACCCTGTTTCAATGTATCTCGAAGACCTTTTCACCGTTCCTGCAAACATTTCAGGAATGCCGGCCCTTGTTGTGCCTTACGCAACCGGCGAAAACAACCTTCCTCTTGGAATGCAATTTATGGCTGATGAATGCGGCGAAGGCAACTTGTTTGATATCGCAAAAATATTTAATAATACTATGGAGGTGAAATAATGGATTATTTAGATAACTTTGACCTTGTCATTGGTCTTGAAATCCACGCAGAACTTAACACTAACACAAAAGTTTTCTGTTCTTGCAAAAATGAGTTCGGTTCACTTCCAAACACAAACACCTGCCCTGTTTGCACAGGAATGCCAGGTGCACTTCCAATTTTAAACAGACGCGCTGTTGAACTTGCAATCAAATCAGGTTTAAGTTTTGGTTCAAAAATCAACAACTATTCAGTTTTTGAAAGAAAAAACTATTTCTACCCTGACCTCAGCAAGGCTTACCAAATCAGCCAACTTGTTTATCCACTTTGCCTTTCAGGTGGCGTTAAACTTGACAACGGAAAATTTGTTCGTTTGAACAGAATTCACCTTGAAGAAGATGCTGGAAAACTCACACACATCAGCAAGGCTGTTGGAACATTCGTTGACTATAACCGTGGTGGAACTCCACTTATCGAAATGGTTACCGAACCAGACATTTCTTCAGCAGAAGAAGCAGTTGACTTTTTAAAGAAAGTTCGTGAAACACTTGTGTTTGAAAACATTGCTAACTGTAAAATGGAAGAAGGTGGAATGCGTTGCGATGTCAACCTTTCACTTAAACCAAAAGGCAGCCCTGTTTATGGCACAAGAACTGAAATGAAAAACTTAAACTCATTTAAGAGCGTTCAAAGAGCCATTGAATATGAAGCAAAACGCCAAGCAGAAGTTTTGGTTTCTGGTGGAATCATTCTTCAAGAAACCAGAAAGTGGGACGACGACAAGGGCAAGAGTTCTTCAATGAGAAGCAAAGAACACGCTCAAGATTATCGTTATTTCCCAGACCCAGACCTTCTTCCAATTTCAGTGTCTTATGAAGACATTTCAAAAATTAAAGAAGAAATGGTTATGCTTCCAGCAGAGCGCAGAGAAATGTATGTTAAAGAATATGGCATTCCTGAATATGACGCTTCAATTTTAACCACATCTAAATATATTTCAGATTACTACGAAACCTGCGTTAAACTTTATAACAACCCTAAAAAGTTAAGCAACTGGATTATGGTTGACCTTTTAAAACTTGTTAAAGACCAAGAAGAATTTGTTTTCCCTGTTAGTGAAGAACATTTAACAACAATCGTTAAAATGGTTGAAGACAGAGTGATTAACAAAACAATCGCACTTGAACTTTTAGACAAAGTTATTGAAACAAAGAAAGACCCAATGGTTCTTGCAAAAGAAATGAACCTTTTAGTCACAATCAGTGATGAAGAAATCTTGAACCTTTTGAAGAAACTTAAAGCAGAAAACGAAAAAGTTCAAGCAGACTATAAACAAGACCCTGAAAAGATTTCAAAATTCATTATCGGCTATGTTATGAAAAACACTGCCGGCAAGGCAAATTCAGGAAAAGTTATTGCACTTATTCCAACCGTTTTTGAAAAATAAAGTTAAAGTGAGATAGTTATGGAAGAAATTAAACCAGGAATCTACAAACATTTTAAAGGCAAATTCTGTGAAGTTATTTGCACAGCAAAACATTCAGACAGAGATGAAGTTTTGGTTATTTACAGAGGTGTGAACGATGGTGGTCATTTTGCAAGACCAACCGAATCTTTCCTTGGAACTGCAACTGATAAAGAAGGCAACACCGTTCCAAGATTCACCCCTGCAACAAAGGAAGAAATTGAAAGCCTTAAAGAACAAGGTTTAACCAAATAAACCAAACACAAAAACCACCATTGTTGGTGGTTTTTATTTTGCTCTTGAAAATCACTTTGTTTTATGCTAAACTGCACTTATGAAAGTTTATAGATATTTATCACAAACTGAATTAGATAACTTTTTAAGTGGCAACCTTGCTGAAGTTGGTTCAACTTACAGACCTGAAGATGGATACAAACGCATAAACAATCACAGATATAAAGAAGGCGTTAAATATCTTCATTTCTTTAAACATAAAGAAGATTGCAGGCGTGTAAGATTCAACAGTGAAGGCAAGTTTGTTGACTTTTATGTTGCAGAATTTGATGTTCCAATCACAGTGCTTGCACTTCATATGGGTTCTGGCAGATACAACGCAAGTGGCTACATCACCGACATTGAAAGCGTTCGCGAATTTGCAATTCCGGCATCAAAAATTAAAGCAAGATATCTGCTTTCTTACACCCGTGATGAAGCACACCACAGCGCAATGGAAGAAGTTGAGTCACTTCGAAGAATGATTTTTAAAACCAAAGATGTTTTTAAAAACTCAACCCTTCCCGAACTTCAAAAACGCACACCTAAAACAGAAGAATCTTCAACAAGTGAAACCGATTCTTTTCAGCCAAACTAAATTAAAGTTCAAACAATAAAAACACGGAAAATTCCGTGTTTTTATTTTTCTATTCCTGCCAAATAATCAATGGTCACTCCAAAAAACTCTGCAAGAGCAATTAATTTTGAAAGCGTTGGCTCACATTCATCTTTTTCCCATAAACTGATTATTGATTTACCAACCCCAATTTGCTTTGCAAGTTCTGTTTGACTCATATTCTTTTCTAATCTCAATTCTTTTAAGATATTTCCAAAAGTATTTTCCATACCTTGATTATTCCACAATACTGGAATAAATACTTGCATTTCCAGTATAATGGAAATATAATATATGTAGGAGATATGTTATGGATTATACAACAAAAATTTATATCGATTATTCATATAGCAAAAATAAATATTACGATGACGCTCCAGTTGAACAAGAAATACAAATTGCAAAAGAAGATTTAGTAAACAATTTAACTGAAACACAAATTGCTTTGTTAGAAAACTATCTGTCGTTAACAAAAAAACTTCAAACCTACAAAGATTTACATTTGATTGAGTATGTAATAAATTACACAAAAAACTAACAAAAAACACGGAACTTTCCGTGTTTTTATTATTTTTTCATTATTTTTACGCTATTTATCTCACATTTTTGCGTTTTTTATTCTGGCTTAACATTTCCTTTAACCATTGCTTGATAGTTCGCCAAATCTTCTTCATTTTGTTTTTTAACTTTCAAGCCAAGTTCTGTTGATTCATCAAACACTGCATTTGCACCAGCAAGCATTGTTTCAGGAACAAGCCCCTCCCCAACCATTTCTTTAACAAGGTCAACCATATCAAGTCTTGCAGCGTTTTTGAAATTGATTCTTGTGTCATCAGCAAGCAAGTTGCTGTAAGATGCATCATATTCTGCTGGAAGTTTTCCAATGGTTTTTGCTTGCTTTTTCCATTCGTTATAATAAATTTCACAAATTGATTCAAGTTCTCTAAAACCAAGTTCAGTTTTGCCTTTAAGTGCAACAACTGTTTGTTTTTTAACAGTTTCTTTAAATGCAGAACATCTTTCATAATCGGCTTTGTTTTGCGCGCTGATAAGTTCAGTTGCTTCTTCAACTTTTTTCATAACTTCAGGAGTAAGCGCTCCACCAGCACCTTTATCTTTGAAAAGCACTTCAATAACTCTTTCAACAATGGTTCTGTTTCTGTCTAAAATGTTTGGCTTGAATGTAAGTTCATTTGTAACAGCCAAAACATGCGCTCTGTCTTTATCTTTTTCATTGTGACCTTCTGTTGAAACAATAAGTTGTTCATAAGGCACCAAAAGTCTAACATCTGCCCAATCTTTTTCTCTGTGCATCCATTCAATATGAACATCATGAGACATCATTTCAATCTCTTGAAAAGTTTGTTTTTTATCACCCTGAAATGCACCTTTATCAATTGCAGTTTTAACCATGCAAAGTGCAAATTGTGCAGCATCATAGTTTGCAAGTTGCCACTTTTTTGAAAGATTTTGATATTCCACGCGAATAAGGTCAAATTGTGCGGACCTTGTCACACTTCCATCTTCATTCTTCTTTTCAACAATCTTATAAAGATTTTTTCCATCTTCACTTTTTTGCGATAAATATTTATCAGGATTTTCAAGAATATCTTTTTCAAGGTCAGCATCTTTAACCGGTCTAAAATGTTGATACTCTTTCCCCTTTTCACGAATAAGGTTTTGCTTCCAATCTTCGTGCAAACAAGCACTGATGTTTGCAGCAAGTGCTTTTAAATAATCACCATCACCGCTAGCCATCATTTTGTCCATATCTTCGTGACTTAAATAGTTTGCAATATGTTCAAAGAACATTGTTTTTAAATTTGCCATAAAACACCTCTTGTTTTCATTGTAACTAAAATTATAATTTTATCAAACAAAAAAACCACCAAATGGTGGTTTTTGCATTATTTTAAAACAACTTTGATAAATGTTTTCTTGCCTTTTTTAAGAAGAATTGAACCATCTTCAAAATTTGCTTCTTTAATCACAAGGTTAACATCAGCCACTTTTTCGCCTTTTGCAGAAATGCCACCGTTATCAATCATCTTTCTTGATTCACCCTTGCTTGAGCAAAGTTTGGTTTTAACAAGAAGGTCTAAAATGCTGATTCCTTCGCCAAGTTCTGCTTTTGAAAGTTCAAACTCAGGAGCATCGTTTCCACCATCAGTGAAAAGATTTTCACTCATATTTCTTGCCAAAATTGCATCTTCTTCACCGCGAACAAATTTTGTAATTTCATAGCAAAGACGCTTTTTAGCCTTAACAATGTCTTCAGCAATAAGTTCATCAATTTCGCTCATTGGAACATCTGTGAAGAGTGCAAACATCATTCTAACGCAAGCGTCTGGTGTTTGATAGATTCCTTGATAGAAATCGTATGCAGAAATTTTGTCTTTATCAAGCCAAATAGCACCCTTTTCAGTTTTGCCCATTTTCTTGCCTTCAGGTGTCAAAAGAAGTGGGTTTGTTGCACCAATAAGTTGTGTGTTTGTGCCATTTGCGAAGTTTAACTTTCTTTGAAGTTCAACACCTGCTGCAATGTTTCCCCATTGGTCAGCGCCACCATATTGAAGAGAGCAGCCATATTCTTTTGCAAGATGAACAAAGTCGTATGCTTGCATTGGCATATAACCAAGTTCGAAAAGTGTGAGACCACCTTCGTTGATTCTGTTTGAATAAATTTCATTAGAGAGCATTTTGTTGATGTTGAAATGAACGCCAATTTCTCTCATAAAATCAATATAGTTCAAGTTCTTAAACCAATCAGCATTGTTAACGATAACCGCCTTGTTTTCGCCTTCAAAATCTAAAAAGATTGAAAGTGTGCTTTTGATTTTTTCAATGTTTGATTGAACTTCTTCGTATGAGAGCATTTTTCTCATTTCAGTTTTGCCTGATGGGTCACCAATTGAAGCAGTTGCACCACCCATTAAAACCAAAACCTTGTGACCAGCTTGTTGGAATCTTCTTAAAATGCAGTATGGAACACAGTGTCCGATATGCAAACTATCGGCAGTTGGGTCACTTCCTTCATAGAGTGTTATTGGCATTCCGCTTTCAAGCATCTCTTTGAGTTTTTCTTCGTTAGTGCATTGATAGAGGAGTCCACGTTCTTTGAGTTCATTGTAAAGATTTGTGTTAATTTTTTTCATAATCGTTGTTCCTTGTTTTTATTTTTTGGATACTTATTACATATTAGATTTTAGCACAATGAATTTGAAAATCCAACATTTTTTGAGAAAATAAAAAACTCTGCTTTTGGCAGAGCTTTAAATCTGCCAAATAAGTTTTTATTCCTATATGACAGATAATTGTTAATTTTCAAACCCACAAAAAATCTACATATAGTTTATATGTAGTAGTAATAATATGAAACAAATGTTTTAACAAATTTCATAAAATGTATCCTTTTTTGTGTTTATACTTATATGATAACATTATTTTTAAATAAGTCAATATTTAATCAATATATTCTAAAATTTCAGACAAATCTTTCACATTTGGCAAAACCTTTGTCCATTTTTCAGTTTTGTCTTCATCAGCATCTTTTGGGTTTATGCAAATAGTTCGAGCACCTGATTTGTATGCCCAAATATCGTTTGAACCATTGCCAACAAATGTTATTTCATCTGGTTTAACCCCAAGTTCTTCACGAACTTTGATGATAAAGTCAGCCTTTCCTTCA
>JAFQBZ010000195.1 GCA_017399515.1 Clostridia bacterium
ATGATATCGCCTGGTGCAAAATTTGTTGCACTTGGTGATTTTGTGATTGTTAAGCCTGAAGCATCTTCTAAAACTATTGAATTTGTGTTTGAAGAAACAGTTTCAGTTGAAGCAGAACCAACATATTGATAAACTGTTGTGGCTTCATTAGTAATTGTGGTTGACATATTGCCTCCTTAAAAAATAATTTCAAAATATAGGTTCGCAGAATAATCTGCCTATAACATAATATTCAAAAATAAGAAATTGTGTGTTAAACAAATAATCGACTGTAAGCAGTTTAAAAAAATAAATTTCATTCAATTAAAGTTGTTTGACTTTTGATTTAGTCTTTTGCTAAGATAAAACTGTAAATAAACACAAGGAGTTTTTTATGGAAAATCAAGAAACAAAACAAACCCCTGAAAAAGTTGTTGCTCCAAAAAAAGCAAAGAAAAAAGAATGCACAGCCGGTCAAGGCACAAACCTTGCATTTGCAAGCATTACACTTTTCGTGCTTTGTGCAATTTTCATTGTTATGGGCATCTACTTCTTAGCAGGAATGAAAGCATACCTCGGTGGCGTTATGCTTCTTATTTTTGGTGTTGCTTTTGCCATTATTAATGTTGTTCTTAACAAGTCAACACTCTTCAAAAAAGCACCTGCAAAAACCGAAGAAAAAACTGAAGAAAATAAATAAAAAATCGCAAAAAAATCACTTTATTAACATAAATAAGGTGATTTTTTGTTTTCTTTTGACATAATTTGCGAAAAATGATATCGTTAAACCAATAAATTTAAAAGGATAAATTATGAATATTTTTAAAAAGTTTTATTGCCGAAGTTTGCAATTTATCTTTAAACTTGCCATTCCTTTTTTGCCTTATCGAGAGCCAAAAATTTTAAACACAAACAAAGATATTGTTGAAGTTTTAAAATCACAAAATAAAAAATCTGTTCTTTTTATGACCGGCAAACACATTCACGCTTCTGGAATCACAAAACCACTTGAAGAAACACTTTCTAAAAATGGGTTTTCGGTTGTTATATTTAACAATATTGATTCAAACCCAACAACAAAAAATGTTGAAGAGGCACTTGAAACTTATCACAAAAACAACTTAGATTCAATTATTGCTTTTGGTGGTGGCTCAATTATTGACTGTGCAAAAGCCGTTGGGGCAAGAGTAACTTATCCCAAAAAACCACTTTCAAAAATGAAAGGCGTTATGAAAATTTTGAAAAAGATTCCCCTTTTTGTTGCCATCCCAACAACAGCCGGAACCGGCACAGAAACCACTGTTGCAGCAGTAATCACAGACAGCGAAACCAGACACAAATATGCAATCAGTTCTTTTCCACTCATTCCGCACTACGCACTTTTAGATTCAACTTTAACCCTTGCCTTGCCACAAAGCATAACTGCCGGTTCTGGGATGGACGCTCTCACTCACGCAGTTGAAGCCTATATCGGCAGAAGCACCACTAAAAAAACCAGAATGTATGCAGAAGAAGCAGTTAAAACTATTTTTGAAAATCTTGAAACTTGTTATCACAACGGTTCAGATTTAACTGCTCGTGAAAATATGCTTATTGCATCTTATAAAGCAGGACTTGCCTTCACAAAATCTTATGTTGGTTATGTTCACGCTGTTGCACACGCACTTGGCGGAAAATATAACCTTGCTCATGGGCAAACAAATGCAATAATTTTGCCTTATATGTTAAAAGCATACGGCAAATCGGTTTACAAAAAACTTTGGAAACTTGGGGTTGTTTCAGGATTATTTAATAAAGAAACCCCTTATGAAGAAGGAGCAAAGTTATTCATTTCAAAAATAGAAGAAATAAACAAAAATATGAACATCGGCACCAGCATAGAAATTCAAACGGCAGATATTATAAATCTTGCAAAAACTGCCGAAAAAGAAGCCAATCCACTTTACCCTGTTCCAAAACTGTTTACCGCAAAAGAACTTGAAAACATAATTAAACAAATTCAAACAAAATAAGGCACTAAATTTTTAGTGCCTTTTATTTGTGCTTATTAAATAAAAAAGAACTTTACATCAAATTTTTATAGTGCTAAAATTAAACTATGAAATGCGTTTATATTTTTAACCCAAAAAGCGGAAAACAAAAACATATAAAATATCAAGATTATATCATTAAGAAACTTTTAACAAAGTTTGAAACTGTTGATGTGAAACCCACAAAAAAGAAAGGTGACGCATCAATTTTTGCAAGCGAAGCCTGTGGCGTTTATGATATGATTGTGGTGGCTGGTGGCGATGGCACAATGAACGAAATCATCAACGGCTTAGCCGAAAAAGAAAACCGCCCACAAATCGGCTATATTCCAACCGGAACGACAAATGATCTTGCAAGGTCTTTAAACATTCCAAGGAATATAAAAAAAGCGTTAAAAGTCATTTTAAAGGGCAAGTCTTTAAAGCACGACATATTTAAAGTTAATGGAAAATATGGCATTTATGTATGCGCTTTTGGGCTTTTCACAGCCTCTAGTTACACCGCAGACCAGGGTCTTAAAAACAAATTTGGAAAACTTGCTTATTATTTCAGCGGAATTAAAGAACTAAAAACAACAAAAAAATTTCCGGTTACTGTTAAAAGTGAAAATTTGCAATTCACTACTGATGCAATTTTATGTTTAATCGCCAACAGCAGATATGTGAGTGGTTTTAAAATTGACAACGAAGCCAACTGTCATGACGGCTTTGTTAACCTTATTCTTTTTCAAGAGAAAAACCCAAAAAGAGTTTCACTCAAAACCCTTCTCACCATTTGCAAATTGTTTTTAGGTGGGCTTGCAAAAATCAAAAATGTAAAGAACTGTCATGTGGTTAAACTCAGCAAATTTTCCGTTGAACTTAACGAAAAAACTCCTGTTAACATTGACGGCGAAATTGGTCACAGAGGTTCATTTGACTTTGAAATGTTAAACGAACATATTGACATTATTGTTAAATAAAAAATATCTTGCGAAAACTATCGCAAGATATTTTTATTTTTCATCTTTAAGTGATTCTCTTATGTTTTCAGGTTTTTTAAGCCAAGACCTGATTCCCCTTCCAGCAAAAGGTTCATCATTATATCTTGGCAAAATGTGAAGGTGTGCATGTTGAACTGATTGACCACCAGCCTCACCGACATTCCAACCAATGTTATAACCGTCAGGCTTATAAGTTGCATCAATATATTCCTTAACCTTCAAAAGAAGTTCTCTTGTGTCACTCCACTCTTTTTCTGAAAGTTCAAACGGAGTGCTCACTCTTGACTTTGGAATAATCACATAAGACCCAATAAGCACTTTATCTTTCAAGTTGTTAGACCTAACCGCAATCGCTGTTTCAGTTTCAAAAACCGGTTCATCAGTGTTTTCAGTTTGAATATCGTGTTCAATCATAATTTTCCTCACAAAAATAAATACCCCTTTATAGTAATAAAAAGTTTAAAACTTGTCAAACTAAAAATCAAACCAACAACCATTCCATAAAAAAACCACAAAAAAAGATGCAAAATTGCATCTTTTTTGTTTTATTAGTCGTTTGTATAAACTAAATCACCATCTGTGCATTTAACAGTGAGTTTATTAAGACCTGTCCAACTGAAATCATATCTATCACTAATGGCTGCTTCAAACTCTGCTCTTGTTCCACCAAATGTAATTGTATCAATTCCGGCTTCATCAAAGGCAGTCCATTCAAATGCATAATCTTCACCTTCAAAGTTTCTTAAACCCTTGATATAAAGTTCTTTAAGTGAACCGCGGAAGAACGCTTCATAATCAATTGCAACATTACCAAGAATTGTAATCTTTGTTGCACTTGAATACATAAATGCTCTTGTTCCAATTTCTTCAACATTTGCAGAAATCACAACCTCTGTAATTTTTGTGCATGAATCAAATGCACTGTCTGCAATTTTTGTAACTGTTGCAGCAATTGTAACTTTTCCAACATAATTTCTTGGGCAGAAATAAAGAATTGTTTTATCTTTATTATAAACAAATCCATTTTCGTCAACACTTAAATAAGCATTATCTTTATGAATATTAACAGTTGTTAAACTATTCAAACCATCAAATTCTAAATATTGCCAATATCCAAATGAAACATTTTTTCCAATTGTTAAAGTTTTTAAACTTTCACAGAGTGAGAATGAATCATAATACATACTTGTCACTGAATCAGGAATAACAATTTCTGTTACAAATTTGCAATATCCAAATGAATATTCACCAATTGTTTCTGTTCCATTTTTAATTGTAACAACACCAACTTTTCCTGCTGGGCACATAATAAGTGTTTTACCATCAGCACTATAAACAATGCCATTATAAGATGTGTAAACTGAACCTGAATTAATGTTAATGTTTTCAAGTGAGTGTGAAGCCCAGAAATGTCTTGTTTCAATTCCATCAATAACAGTTGAAGGAACATTTAATGTTTTAAGATATTCAACTCCTTGGAAAGAATCTTCTGCAAGATATTTAACTCCATTTGGAATGTCATATTCTGTTGCTTTTTTGTAAGCAGGATATCTAACAAGAGTTTCCATATCTTCTGTATATAACACTCCGTCAACTGAGCAATAATGTGTGTTTTCTTCAGCAACATTTATCATTGCAACATCAAGCCAACTGTTTGTGTAAATTTCTTCAATAGAAGCAGGAATATTTAAAATTAAAGTATCATAATTTGAGCCAAATGTGGTTGTATAGAAATAATCATATGAAGACTCTTGACCAACTTTTTTAACAGGAAGCACGCCATAACCATCAACTTCCATTGTTTCAGGAATATCAATAACTGAACCAGCGGTTGTTGCTCTTGTGATGATTACATATTCACTTCCTTCTTCACCATCAACTTCAATTTGAAATGATGTTGAAATATATGCAGTGTCTTCTTTAATTTCTAATGAAATATCTGTGTCTTTGCAGCAGATTTGAATAACCTCACCATCAAGATAGATTGTCACAATATAAGCACCAAGTTCTTCACCTGATTTTGACACAGAAATCATATTATCACCAAATGAAT
>JAFQBZ010000196.1 GCA_017399515.1 Clostridia bacterium
GTGCTATGGAAATAATCGAGATGTGCAAGTTTCCTAGACATTTTGGCGAGTTTAAATGGGTGAATAATGACCAGGGAAGAAACTCAATGCTTAAGGACTTGAGAGATTCTGCTGGTGAAAATATAACAATGATTAAGCAAGTCTGGGTTTTAAAACCAAGACTTCTGATTTGGTTTTATAATTTTCTTGTGATTAACACAAAACATCTTTCAAAAGCACAAGTCTGTTTTTTAAAAACTCTAGACAAAATTATAAAATCAATTGGTTACAGAAAATATTGGTTTTATGATACAGGAACGGAAGAAAGGCGAGTTATGGGAAAGGTTCAAACATTCATTCTTCCACCATATTTGAATATAACTTATGACAGCAGAGCATTCAAAAACGCTTATCGTTGCAAAAACAAAAAACCAGAAGTTTCTTCCTGGGAACATTTAAGACTTACTCGCAAAGAAGTTGATGAGATATTTATTAAAGACTTTGATGACCTTAAGAAAAAAAAGGAAGAAAAAAAGTCCACTAGAAAAAATAAACAACAATCTGAAGAAAAACAAATTATATGAGGAAAATATGGAAATTGAAAGATTTAATGAATTAGTTAAAGAAAGCGCTGTAGTTTATTGGTTGTTTAGGGGAGATGTTTTATTGGTGGATACAACTCTAATAAACAAAATTAGTGATATTGGTATTGAATATCTTGATGAAACATATCATTGCAATCTTACTGTAAACATAAGTGATTTATATGAATTACGAGATGATGTGGAAGAAGAACGAGAGTTTGGAAGTGTTTTTAGAACTGAAAGACTTATATTTCCTTATTGGTCAGATGTTTTAAAAGGTGAAGACATTAGCATACATTTCCAGAACAAAAGAAAAGATATTTCTTACGAGTTGTATGTTGATGCACATAAAGGTGGAATTTTTATTGAAAAAGACCATGAAGTTATTTGGTTAAAAAATTTGACACGAGAAAACTATAATGAAGCAAGAAGAAAATGCGTGCAATTATTTCAACATAAGGAGAAGAATTATGACTGATGAAGAAGCATATCAAGAGTTAGTTTTTGATAAACAAGAAGATGATGAACTGTTAGAAAAATTAAACCAGGAAGACTATGACGACTATGAACCTGACGCGCACTGTTGCAGTATGCACCAAGATGAAGAGGGGTATTGTGAAATTTGTGGCGCAGCAGTTCCAGGAACTTGGGCTTACTATGAACAATATGGGGGTGATTAAATATGCGAACAGTTGATGGAAATGTCCTTGCGATTTGCGTTGATAAAAACAATAAATTATCCAGCGCATATTTAAGAACTCAAATTGGAACTTCACAAGACGGTTTTATAACAGTTTCGATCGAGTTAAAAGATAAATCAGTTCTAACAATTCGACTAGGTGAAATCTGCAATCTTGTGCAGAAATCAGGTTTGAAATGTTAAAGGAGTTGTTATGGGAAATATAACAAAGACAGCAAAGAAACAGTTGGAACAACGCAGACTTCTAACAGAACTTGCTGAAATAGAAGATATTATCAAAACAAATATTGAATCAAGCAGTTTACAAGAAGAACTGCTTTTTTGCGTTGAAAAATTAAAAACAACAGCCACTTCATATAAAGAAGTCTTAAGACTTGGTGATTTGGTTTCATGCGCTAGATTCAGCGAACCAAACGACAAGAAATTCAAAGCGCTATATCGCAGAGAGTTCGATAAAATTATCGAAACAATATCCACACCAAACCGTTCTTATAACGCATAATTTGAACAAAAATGCGTTCTTAAATTTAGAATATAATTTCACATTTTATTGTAAAGAATATTTCAAATTTTGAATTTAATTTAAACTTAAAAAATTTTCAACATCTTATAACTAAAACTTAAATATTTTCAATTTTATTATTTTCATTTTATTTACTCACACAATTCCTTGTGTGAGTGAAAAAAATAAAATTGAAAATATAAGTTATATATGTGATGTTGAAAATTAGTTTACAATCTTAAATTCAAAATTTGAAATGCATTATCAATGCGAACAGTGTCCTCACCCTCACAATAAGATTGTAAAATAATATTCCGATTAGCCACTGCGTGTCAAAACCTTGGTTTTGACTGCGAAATTCTACGAGAGGAGAAGACAATGAAACGACAATCTGTTACACTCACAAGGCGATTTTTAAGTCTGACAGCCGAGTTAAATGACCAGGATAGATTATCTTGTTACGATAAAATATTTCAGCACTTATTCAATGAAATTCCCATTGAAACAAAAGGTGAATCAGATGCTTTAAGAATAACGCTTGCTTGTCTTGGACCAGAACTGCGAAAGGCTCAAGCACAATATGAAAATGGTTTAGTTGCAAAAAAATTACCCAACAATTCCCAGGGATTATTATGCCATTTTGACGGAAGCCAACAACAAGCCAACAATAA
>JAFQBZ010000197.1 GCA_017399515.1 Clostridia bacterium
AACAAGGTGTTATGCTTTTAAACACAGTTCTAACAGTTGAAGAACATAAGGCAAATTCGCATAAAAATCTTGGTTGGCTAGATTTCACTTTGGAAGTTATTAAAGCACTAAGCAACAGGGGTGGAATAGTTTTTGTGTTATGGGGCGCAAACGCAATAAGTTATAAAAAATATATTAACTCACAAACAATTCATATTATAACTTCGCCTCATCCAAGTCCGCTTTCAGCATATCAAGGTTTCTTTGGCTCAAAACCCTTTTCAAAGGTTAATGCTTGCCTTGAACATATGAACAAATCACCAATTAAATGGTAGGAGTAAGATGATAATACACACAACATATAAAGATGTTCAAATAAAAATATTTAATGCAAAACAACAAACTAATGAAGTGTTAATTGCTATTCACGGCTTAGCAGGTGATGCAGATAGTTCTGCCATTACTGCAGTTGCTGAACAGTTAATAAATAATAATGTCACAGTTGTTGCATTTGATTTGCACTGTCACGGAAAAGATAATAATAAACTGTTGCAACTAGACAAGTGCTTAAACTATATTTCAACAATAAACAATTTTGTAAAAGAAAACTATTCAAATAAACCAATTTCATATTTTGCAACAAGTTTTGGTGCGTTTTTATTGCTTAATTATTTAAACAAAACCAATCAACAAGTTAAAAATGTTGTGCTTCGAGCACCAGCGATTTTTATTAATGATGTTCTAGTTAAAATATTGCATCTTCATAATTCCAGTTTGCAACAGTTAAAGAACAAGCAAGTTAATATAAGTCATAACAAAGAAATCTATATTAACTTTGATTTTTATGAAGATTTGCATAAAAAGAACTTATCAAAATATAACAAAAAATATTTTCTGCATATAATTCAAGGCAAAAAAGATGACCTTGTGGATTATAAGCAAAATGAAAATTTCTTTCAAGAAAAGTGTGATAAACTGCATAAATTATATTACTTTGAAAATGCAGACCACAGGTTTAAAAAACCAGGCGAACTTGAACAAATTGTTGATATTTTAAAAAGTATAATTTTACAATAAAAAATACTGCAAGGGTTATCCCGTCTGAAACTAGTGTAATAATTATAAAAACACTTTATCATAATAGATAAGGTGTTTTTATGTTATTCGGTTGACAAATACTTATTATAAAAGTATAATAAGTATGAAAAGTATAACTTATTATACAAAAAAGGAGTTGGATATGGAAAAAAATAAAACTGATAAAAACAAATTTGTTGGTATTTGCAAAGTTGGCGAAAAAGGACAAATTGTTATACCAAAAGAAATAAGAACTATGTTTGACATAAATCCAGGAGATTCTGTTATTGTTCTTTGCGATAAAGAAAAAGGTATTGCACTACTCAAAGCAGATGTTATTGATAGTTTAACAGATAAAGTATTAAAGCAATAAGGAGTGTTATATGAATATTATAACAATCGATAATGTATGTAAAAATTATAAATCAAAGAAAGCATTAGACAATGTTTCTTTATCAATAAAACAAGGTGAATTGTTTGGACTTTTGGGCGTAAATGGTGCTGGAAAGACAACGCTAATTAAAATTCTTTGTGGGCTAACAAGAAAAACAAGTGGAACAATAACGATAAATAATTTTAATTTAGATAAAGAGATTGATAAAATCAAAGAAATAATAGATATATCACCGCAAGAAACATCAGTGGCAAACAACTTAACTGTAAAAGAAAATTTAGAATTTTTTGCAAATATATACAACAATAATGATGCTAATACAATAAATGAAATTGTAGATATTTTTAATCTAAATGAAGTGTTAAATCAAAGAGCAAAAACTTTATCTGGTGGCTATAAAAGGAGATTGTCTATTGCAATTGCTCTAATTTCAAAACCAAAAATTTTATTTCTTGATGAGCCAACACTTGGTTTAGATGTTTTTGCTAGGCGTGAACTTTGGAATATTATAAAGAAACTACAAAAAAATATTACTATTATATTAACTTCACACTATTTAGAAGAAATTGAAAATTTATGTGATAGAGTTGCAATATTATCAAATGGCAAATTACTTAAAACAGGAACTATTGAAGAAATAAAGCAAGTAACAAACACACAAAACTTTGAAGATGCTTTCATAAAGTTAGTGGAGGCAAAGAATGAATAAGGTTATAAATTTTTATAAAAGAAACTTAAAAGAAATTTTAAGAGACCCAATCATATATATTTTTTGTTTAGGGTTTCCTGTTGCAATGTTTTTGTTGTTTTATATAATCAACAAGTTTTCAAATGGGCATACTCCTACTTTTGAAGTGTTATCTTTACTTCCTGGAATTATTGTATTTTCTTATTCTTTTGTTATGTTAACTCTTGCTATTATTGTATCAAAAGACAAACAAACATTTTTCTTAAAAAGATTATATTCATCTCCAATGAAATCTTATCATTTTATATTGGGATATTTTCTTGTGGGTTTATTTATCGGCTTATTACAAACATTGGTTTGTATTATTACTGGGTTTATAATTTCTCTGATAGCAAATGTTGGTTTTGTATCTATTGGAAATATTTTGCTTTTAATTATTGCTCAATTACCAATACTTATTACAAATATCTTTTTAGGAATATTGTTTGGAACT
>JAFQBZ010000198.1 GCA_017399515.1 Clostridia bacterium
CTCAGCAGACCGAGGAGGTACTCCCCAAAGAACATATCTTCGGCGAATGGGTCGTTGAAAAAGAGGCTTCTGATAACGAAGAAGGCACAAAGTTCCGAAGCTGTACCGAATGCGGCGTTGAGGAAGCGGGATATATTCCCCGCAAGAATCTTGATAAGATGTTCAAAAAATCAGGTCACAAGAACGTTGCAATGCCAATGCTTATTCCTGAAAACCTTATGAGAAAAGAAGGTGAACTTATTAATGGTTTTGCTCCTGAAGTTGCATGGGTAACAATGGGTGGTTCAAAACAACTTGAAGAGCGCATGTGTATTCGCCCAACAAGTGAAACGCTTTTTAGTGACTATTATTCAACCGTTGTTAAATCATACAGAGATTTGCCACTTAAATATAACCAATGGTGCTCTGTTATGAGATGGGAAAAAGAAACAAGACCATTCCTTCGCAGTCGTGAATTCTGGTGGCAAGAAGGTCACACTGTTCACGAAACAAAAGAAGAAGCAGAAGCAGAAACAAGAGGAATGCTTAAAACTTACGAAACATTCTTTAAAGATTATCTTGCAATTCCTGCAATCACAGGAAGAAAAACCGAAAAAGAAAAATTTGCTGGTGCTGACTACACTTTAACAATTGAAGCACTTATGTATAACGGTGTATCACTTCAATCAGGCACAAGCCACTTCTTCGGTCAAAGATTCAGCAAGGCTTATGATATTAAATTCTTAAACCGCCAAAATGGCTTTGATTATGCTTATCAAACATCTTGGGGTGTTAGCAGCCGTATGATTGGTGCACTTATTATGGTTCACAGTGATGATGACGGCTTGGTTCTTCCACCAAGAATTGCTCCAACTCAAGTTAGAATTATTCCTATTGGTGACAGTAAAGAAATTATGAGTCTTGCAAATGGTTACCTTGAACAACTTGATAATGCTGGGGTTTCTGTTGACCTTGACAATAATGACCAAACTTCACCAGGCTTTAAGTTTGCTGAAGCAGAAGTTATGGGCATTCCTGTTCGTATCGAAATTGGAAAGCGTGACCTTGAGAATGGTCAAATCACACTCACACGCCGTGACACAAAACAAAAAATGCAAGTTTCAAAAGATTGCGATATTGTTGCTGAAGTTAACAAACTTATGGACACAATTCAAAATGATATGCTTGCTCGTGCAACTGAAAGAAGAGATAAAATGACATTCACTGCAACAAACCTTGAAGAGTTTGCAAAAATTATGAACACAACACCAGGATTCATTCACGCAGATTGGTGTGGAAATGATGAATGTGAAATCAAAATCAAAGAAATTAGAGGCACAAAATCTCGTTGCATTTTAGAAAATGAAAAACTTATCACAGGCAAATGTGTTTGCTGCGGAAAACCAGCACAACACCATGTTGTTTGGGGAATTCAATACTAAAACAAAAAACAGGTTAAATTTAACCTGTTTTTTTATTTTCTAAATAACACTTTGCTCTAATATGATATTTACAACAAAAGAAAACTATGTTAATATGTTATGTATGGAAACTCAATTATTACCACGCAAAAGAATTGAAAATATAAGTCAAATTTTTGATGGCTCAAAATTATTATTTACCGACTTTTCTAACCTCAATTTAAGTAATATTGATTTAAGTGCAATTCCTACTCATTTATGGGAAAATTGCATTTTTTATAATACAAATTTTTCTAATACGGGAATTAAATTTATTCCAAACAAACTTTACAGAAATTTAAACAAAAAATATATAAGTGACCAAATTGATATGTCTTATTGTGACTTTTCAGATAATGATTTATCATATTTAACTCAAACAGATTTTTTTGTTGGAGACACTGCTTATAAAATAAGAACTCGTGGCTGTGATTTTAGAAACACACACCTTGACAAACACTCTATAACATCAGTCACTAACCACACCAAATTAGATAGTTCTTATGCTGAACTAGATTATTCATATTGGGATAACTTCGATGGACATTATTACATAGAATTGCCAACACTTATCGAAAACCCTTTTTTGAAAATTTCATCTTCAAACCTTGTTAGAACATTTGAAGCATATGTTTCAAATTGTGATTGTTTTAATGGAAAAGGATATCATTACGACCCACAAACTCATAAATTAATTTACGATTTAGATATGAAAAAAACTGCAGATGCTGTTGCATTTTGCGAAGAACATCTTTATCTAGACAAACAAGGGCATTTTAAAAAATTATATGAACTTGTCACAAAAGATTTTTCTATAGAGCAAAAATATTGGTTTTTTAGAGTAACAATAAACGATACTTTGCTTAAAGATATTGACTTATCAAACATTCCAATATCCGTTCTTCGTCATTATTATTTTGATGGTGGAAATACATTTGATAATGTCACAATATCAAATAGCATTTCTGAACTTATTCGCGGATTTCATTCAGAACAATTTTATGATGGTGGAAATCGAAACCAATTTAAATCATTATATCTTCCAAACATTACTTTTGGAAGTTGGAAAGAAAAACAAGCACAAAATCGAAGAATATCATCAAGCCCAATAACTTTTTTTACAAAAGTTTATCTTGAACTCAGCCGTGCTTGTAATGCAAAATGTAAATTCTGTCGAAATGAAACCTTTGAAAAATCTAAATATGATTTAGAAAGAATTGCTGAAACTTTAGAAAGTATAAAAAATTATATTAATGCAGTTGTTATTGGAGGAGGCGAACCGACACTTCGACTTGATGATGTAGTTTATTTAAAAGAGCGTTGCGATGCTGAAAACATCGATTGGCATATGTTCAC